>JBOHII010000486.1:0-6164 GCA_050725955.1 Pseudolabrys sp.
CCTCGCGGGTGAGCGACGGATTGGCGATCGCGAGGATCATCAGCGCCATTGCCACGGCGCGCACCAGCGCGCCGCGTCCGCGCGTGAGCAGCAACAGCGCCGAGATCACAACCGCGACGCCGATCGCCGCCCAGATCGCGTAGGCGGGCACCAGCGGAGCGAAGGAGATACCGAGATTCATCGCCGCGCCTTACTGTCCCAGCCGCTCGAGCAGAGCGGGGATGTGGACCTGGTCGGCCTTGTAGTTGCCGGTGAGCGCGTACATCACGATGTTGACGCCGGCGCGGAAGGCGAACTCGCGCTGGCGCGCCTCGCCGGGCACCAGTGGCAGCATCGGTTGACCGTCCGGGCGCATGGCCCAGGCGCCGGCGAGATCGTTGGATGTGATCAGGATCGAGGACACACCGTCGCCCGCGCGCGCCGGACGGTTGGTTTCCTCCTCGGTTTCCGCCGGCAGCGCCTCGACCCAGAGCTGGCCGTTGGTGAAACGGCCGGGGAAGTCGTGCAGCAGGAAGAATGTTTTGGTGAGCACGTGATCGCGCGGTACCGGCTCGAGCTCAGGGATATCGAGCGAGGACAGGATCGCACGCAGCGCCACCATGCCGGGCGACTGAATCCCGCCGCTCGGCGGTGTGTCGATCGCGTCGCGGGTGTCGAACAGCACTGTGCCGCCGCGTTTCATGTAAGTGTCGATGCGGTCGAGCGCGGTTTGCGACGGCTTTGTGGCATTCGTCGACACCGGCCAATAGATCAACGGGAAGAAGGCGAGTTCGTCGCGCGCCGGGTCGAGCCCGATCGGCTCGCCGGCTTCGAGTGCCGTGCGTTGTGCCAGGAACAGGGTGAGGCCCTGTAGGCCGGATTTGCTGATGGCGTCGACGTCGGCATCGCCGGTAACGATGTAGGCAAGATGCGTTTGCATCGTTGCCTTCATGGCGAATTCCTGCTCCTGCGCGGTTGGCTGCGCCGGTTGCGGCGGCGCTGACTGCGCCCACGCCGGATGCGGCATGACGAGCGCGGCCATGAGGCCCGCCGCTAACAGCGCGGCCGTCGCGCGCCGGCGCGGCAGCATGCTGGCAAAGCCGCCGGAGAGCGAGATTACCACCAGCGCGTCGAGCATCAGGAGCGCCAGCGCGGCAAGGAAGACGGGCCCGCGCAGGTCGAGCGGCTCACCGTGGCGGTAGACGTCGAGGCGGGCATTAAGCGGTGAAAAATCGAGCGATGCCGGGCGGTCATTGGGCGCCAGCGTATTGACCGCGACCAGGCCTTCCGGTGGTCCATAAAAGCCGGGCGGATGATCGAGGCTGGCGCGGGCGTTGAAATTGGCCGGCACCGGGCGGGCGGTCGCCGGCGGCGAGGAAAAGGCGCCGAAACCGTCGAGCACACGAGTTGCCGGCACGGCCTGATTGGCGTGGCCGGTGGTGGTGCTGGCTTCGCCGGCATTGTCATTGTCGGCGGATGCGGTCGAGGCTGCGAGTGCCACGATGCGCCTGAGCATGTCCACGAAAGTGCCCGACAGCGGTAAATCCGACCAGCGGGTGTCGGCGGTAACATGGAACAGCACCAGGAGGCCTTTGCCGTAGCGCTGGGCTGTGACCAGCGGCGTGCCGTCAGCGAGCGTCGCCCATGTGCGGTCGGTGAGCCGCGCATCCGGCTCGGCTAGCACCTGGCGATTGACGGTGACGTCGTTCGGCACGGCCATGCCGACGAACGGACCCTCGCGCGCGAAAGCGGCGAGTTGTTGCGGTTTTTCCCAGCTCAGACTGCCGCCCAGAATGCGGCCGCCGCGGCGCAGTTTGACGGGCACCAGGTCGTCATCGGTGGCGCCGGCGAGATGTGGGCCGGCAAAACGCACCAGCACGCCGCCATTGTCGATCCATTTATCGAGCTGCTCGCGCACTTCCGCGACGTTGCCGACATCGGCGAGGATCAGCATCGGCAGATGCTGATCGAGGAAACGCTTCACCGCTTGCGCCGGCGCAATACCTTCGGCCAGGCGGACGTCGGCGAACGGGTTGAGTGCGCGCGAGAGATAATAGGTGGCGCCGATCAGCGGCTGCGAACGGTCGGCGTCCGAGCCGGACACGACACCGACGGTGCGCCTGCGCCAGCGCTTGTCGAGCAGTTGCACGGCACCGGCCGAGCACTCGCCGGCGATCTCCAGCCGCGCGACATCGTTGCGGATTTCCACCGGCAGATCGATCACCGCTTCGGCTTCGCGAGCGTCGGATTGAAACGCGAACGGCGCCTCACCGAGCGGCAGTCCTTTGAGATCGATAGCATTGACAATGCCGGTGTCGGCGGTGCCGGTCTGCGCGCGCAGCACCTTCACGGTCAGCGCGCCGGCCGCGTTGTCGGCGGCGGCTAACGCATGCGGGATCGGCAGGCCGCCCGCCACCACGGTGAGCGGGCGGTTGCCGACTATGCGCTTCAAGCCGGCGATGAATTCGCCGCCCTTGCCGAGGTCGACGCCGTCGGAAAGCCAGACGATCTCGACATCGGGCGTCGCCTTGAGGAAACGCTCGATCGGCGCCAGCGCCTCGGTGCGGTCGACTGTGAAGGGCTTCGGCTTGAGCTGTTTGATCTGCACCCGCGCGGCGTCGGCGACTTGGAGCGAAATATCGCGCGCGGTCTCCGACAGCGGCAGCACGGCGACGCCGCGATTGTCGGCATCGGCGCGCGCCAGCAAATCGTCCGCCGTGCGCAGCCTGGCGTCCCAGGAGGACGCCGCGCCCCAGCCGTCGTCGAGCAGGACGAGGAGCGGTGCGCCGCGGTTGGCCGTGGCAAGCGGCGGATTCCATAAGGGACCGGCGGCCGCGATAATCACCAGTGCGGCCAGCATGAGCCGCAGCAGGATCAACCACCACGGCGTGCGCGACGGAGTTTCTTCTTTGGGCGCGATCTCGAACAATAGCCGCGTGGGCGGGAAGTTAATGCGGCGCGGACGTGGCGGCACCAAACGCAACAGCCACCACAGGACCGGCAGGCCAAGCAGGCCGAGCAGCACCAACGGCTGCGCAAAGCCGAGCGGCAAGGAGCCGATCACGCTACTCTCCCTGCGTTCGCCGGCGTATGGCGGCTGCCGACCGATGTGGCCTGCATATGGGTGCCCATGCGCGAGTGCAGTACCAGCAACAATTCGCTGGCCGGCCGGTCGGTCCGGTGCACTGCGAAGCTCCAGCCCAACCGGTCGGTCTCGGCCCGGATTTGGGCACGGTGGCGCGCCACTAAGCCCTGGTAATCATTGCGCCAGGTTTCGGCGCGGCCGGCGGTGACGGAGCCGGCGCCTTCCGGTTCGATGAATTCGACGCGGCCCGAATACGGGAAGCTTTCCTCGGCCGGATCGACGATCTGCACGATATGGCCATGCGCACCGGTCGCGGAAAGCTGGGCGATCGTTGCCTGTACCTCGCCGATCGGGCTCCATAGGTCGGACAGCACCACGATTTCTGCGAGCGGGGAGGGCGCAAACGCGATCGGCAGGCTGGCGCGATCTTGCGAGTCATGCAGGATCGCCTGTGCCATCTTCTCGATCACGTTGCGGCTGGCAGTCGGGCGCATCAGGCCCGGAATGCCGACGCGCTCGCCACCCTGCACCAGCACCTCGGCCAAAGCGAAGGCGACCACCAGCACGCGTTCGAGCTTGCTGTCGGCGATCAGCGCCGACGCAAACGCCATGGACGGCGACCGGTCGGGCCAGATCCAGACGGTATGCGAAGCCTCCCATTCGCGCTCGCGCACGTACAGATGATCGTCGCGCGCCGAGCGCCGCCAGTCGACGTTCGAGGCCGGCTCGCCCGACATGAAGCGGCGGTATTGCCAGAAATTCTCGCCGGGCCCTGCGCGGCGGCGGCCGTGCAGACCGTGAATGACGGTGGCGGCGACCCGGCGCGCTTCGAGGATGAGCCGCGGCATGGCATCGGCCAGCGTGCGGCCGCCGCCGGTTGCCTGCCGTACTGCACTGGCCTCGATTTCGCTGAGCTTCGGCTCGGCCATCTGAATTTTTATCCGATGCGGGCTTTCAAGCGCCCGATCACGTTCGGAATGGTTTCGCCTTCCGCGCGCGCAGCGAAGGTCAGGGCCATGCGGTGCTTGAGCACCGGCTCGGCCAGTTCGAGCACGTCGTCGACCGACGGCGCGAATCGGCCTTCGAGCAGGGCGCGCGCGCGCACCGCCAGCATCAGGGCTTGGCTGGCGCGCGGGCCGGGGCCCCAGGAGATCAGCTTGGCCGTGTCCCCGCCTTCCGGGCCGGGACGCGCCGAGCGCACCAGCTGGAGGATCGCCGCTACCACCGACTCGCCGACCGGCAGCCGGCGTACCAGCCGCTGCGCGGCGATCAGGTCCTCGGCGGTCATCGCGACGCTGGCGCGCGCGGCTTCGGCACCGGTGGTGTCGAACAGGATTTTGCGCTCGGCTTCGAGATCGGGATAGTCCACGTCCACTTCCATCAGAAAGCGGTCGAGCTGCGCCTCGGGCAGGGGATAAGTGCCTTCCTGCTCGAGCGGGTTCTGCGTCGCCAGCACGTGGAAGGGCTTGGGCAAGTCGTGGCGGGCCCCTGCGACCGTGACATGCTGCTCTTGCATGGCTTGCAGCAGCGCCGACTGCGTGCGCGGCGAAGCGCGGTTGATCTCATCGGCCATCAGCAATTGGGCGAAGACGGGGCCGGCGATGAAGCGGAAATTGCGCTTGCCGCCCGGGCTTTCCTCGAGAACCTCGCTGCCGAGAATATCCGACGGCATCAGGTCCGGCGTGAACTGGATGCGCCGGCCGTCCATGCCGAGCACGGTGCTCATGGTGTCGACCAGCTTGGTCTTGGCGAGGCCGGGGACGCCGACCAGAAGTGCATGGCCGCCGGACAGCACGGTCACCAGCGCGCGCTCGACCACGGTGTCCTGGCCGAAGATCACCGCGCCGATGGCGGCTCTGGCCGCGCGCACATGGGCGGCTGTCGATTCCGCCGCGCGTACGATCATATCTTCCAGTTTTTCAAGGCTTTCGCCGCTTGCCGACGCCATAATCTCCGTTCCTTTCATCGCCCGTCCTGGGGGCGGTTTTGGCTCCACCCGGGCGCCATGCAACAAACACACCAGCCGGCACTTAGCTGCGTCCTATAAGCCGAATCTGCCTCAATCTGCGGGCAAGCTTACGCTATCTTCCGCCGCCTGCATGGTTGAGTCACAAAGTTGCGAACAGGCCTGGGCAGGCCGGCATAACGACGGGTAACAATGGCGAAGGCAGGGCAGGGCGGGCTGGAAGCGATTGTGACAGCGGCGACCGGCGAAAAACGCAAGGGTCCGCCGCCAATTCACCTGTGGAACCCGCCGTTTTGCGGCGATATCGACATGCGGATCGCCGCCGACGGTACCTGGTTCTACCAGAAGACGCCGATCGGACGGCCGGCCTTGGTCAAGCTTTTCGCCTCGGTGCTCAAGCGCGAGGGCGATAAATATTTCCTCGTCACCCCTGTGGAGAAGGTCGGTTTAATCGTCGAAGAAGTGCCGTTCCTCGCCGTCGAGCTTAAGCTCGAGCACGATGCTCGCGGGCAAGTTCTCAAATTCCGCACCAACGTCGATGACTGGGTCGATGCCGGTCCGGGTCACGCGCTCCGCTTCGAGACCGAGGCGAGCGGGGGCCTGCGACCCTATTTGCATGTCCGCCGCGAGCTGTGGGCCAAGGTGACGCGCGCGCTGTTCTACGATCTGGTCGAGCTCGGCGAGGAGCGCGCGGTTGACGGCAAGGCGATGTTCGGCGTCGCGTCGGGGGCTGAATTTTTCGCCATGGCAGAGGCAAGCGCATTGCGGGAGTTCGCCTAGCGCATGATCCCGACAAGTGGGAACCGGTTTTCGGAAAAGATCATGCGCAATGAAAAATGTTAGGAGCGCACTTTGATTCATTTTTACTGGGGCGATCGCTAATGCACGGCACGGGAGCGGCGCTGTCGGCCGATGAATTTTTCGCGCGCGCGCGCGCGCGGCTCACGCTCGATGTGCCGGCCAGCATCTCCGATCCCGACATCCTGCCGGCGCGGGGCGACCACGATGCCGACCCGGTGATGGCGAAAATCGCCGCGCTGCGGCCGATCCGTCCGGCCGCGGTGCTGGTGGCGGTGGTCGACCGCGCCGAGCCGACCGTGCTGTTGACGCAACGTGCGCAACATCTTCCGGACC
>JBOHII010000487.1:0-6417 GCA_050725955.1 Pseudolabrys sp.
CATGGTGGTGCCGTAACGTTTGTAATAATCCTTTTGCACACGGAACGCCTCGTCCGCCGACACTTTGAGGAAATCGACGAGGAAGGCGCGGATGCGATCGTCCACCTGCTGCCAGAGATTGAGGTGATGCGGGTAAAGCGTGTTGTCGAGATCGAACACCCAAGACTGGACGTTGCCGAAACCGCGCGACGCGGGGCGGGTATTGGTTGCCACGAATGAGTGTTCCTTGCAGGCCGCGCAGGCGGCTCTCACCGATGCATCAGCGTGCCGACGCCGTGGTCGGTGAGCAGTTCGAGCAGCACCGCATGCGGCACCTTGCCGTCCATGATGACGACACCCTCGACACCCTGGTCGAGCGCATAGATGCAGGTCTCCACCTTGGGGATCATGCCGCCTGAAATAGTGCCCTCGGCGATCAGCCGGCGCGCGTCGGCCACCGACAAGTCGGTAATCAACGCCTTCGATTTATCGAGCACGCCCTCTACGTCGGTGAGCAGCAACAGCCGCTTGGCTTTCAGCGCGCCGGCAATGGCACCGGCGAAGGTGTCGGCATTGACGTTGAAAGTGCCGCCGGTGGCGGAGGTCGCCAGTGGCGCCAGCACCGGGATCAGCTCGCGCCCAATGATTTCATTGAGGATTGTGACGTCCACCTTGTCCGGCTCGCCGACGAAGCCGAGATCGACCACCTTCTCGATATTGGAGCCGGGATCGACCACGGTGCGCGTCACCTTGCGCGCCTGCACCATGTTGCCGTCCTTGCCGCAAAGCCCAATGGCCTTGCCGCCGGCGGCGTTGACGTAGCCGACGATCTGCTTGTTGATCGAGCCGGCCAGCACCATCTCGACGATCTCGACGGTCTTCTCGTCGGTAATGCGCAGACCGTCGACGAATTCCGATTTGATGCCGAGCTTCTTGAGCATGGCCGCAATCTGCGGCCCGCCGCCATGCACCACCACCGGATTGATCGCGGTCTGTTCGAGCAGCACGATGTCGCGGGCAAAATCGCGTGCCGTCTGCTCCTGACCCATGGCGTGGCCGCCGTATTTAACGACCACGATTTCCTCGTCGTAGCGCTGCATGTGCGGCAGCGCTTCCGACAGGATGCGCGCCTGCTCGACGGGATCGATTTTTGGCGCTTTAGCCATGGCCCGGCCTTTTCCTGCAACGCCGCAGGGTTCTAGCCGAGGCGGCCGCAGGCGACAATGCGTCAGGCCGTTCTTTCCGGCAAAAATCCGCGTCCGCAATTGCCGATGCAGCGGGCTTTGCGTGGATTTCGGCAGGTAACGGTAAAAGGACGGAACCGCACAAGAATTTTAGACTCAAAGCGCGCGCGAGGGAGTATAATTCTGCATCATGAACATAGTCATGAATTTCTTGACGCAAACGGTCGATATTTTCGGCTTCACTTTTCAATATTGGATGGTCTTCGCGACCGTGTTCATTTTATTGGGCGTCGCATATTTGTACTCGATGGGAAAAAGCGGCGGCGCCTGAGCCGCCGGGGCGCTTTCTCTCTTTCACCGGATTGAATGCCTCGCAATACGCGCGACGATATCGTCATTGACAGCGGGAAAACCGAGGAACAAACTTGCAACACCCGCCGGAAGTTTGTGCGTTTTGGAGCGGCCTTGTACCGGCCGCCAATAAAGCGGGGCGATTTCGAAACCAGGGGCGAGTTTTCGAGAGTCTGCCGCGAGCGCTGTGGGGCGCGCGCGAGCATTCCGGCGAATAAAATGGGAGGATACCATGAGAAGACTTTGCATTATCGCCGCCGGTGCGGCGTTGATCGCCGCACCGGCGTTCGCCGCCGATAACACCATCACGGTCGGCATGACCTTGTCGAAGACGGGTTCGCTCAATGTCGATTCGGTCGCCGAGTACAAGGGTTCCGAGCTCTGGCGCGACCAGGTCAACGACGCCGGCGGCATCAAGGTCGGCAACAAGCACTACAAGGTTAAGTTCGTCGATTACGACGACCAGTCGCAAGGCGGGCGCGTGCAGCAGCTCTACACCCGCCTCATCGTCAAGGACCATGCGCAGTTTCTGTTCAGTCCCTATTCGTCGGGCCTTTCCGCGACGGCGGCGGTGATCACCGAGCAGTACGGCAAGATCATGCTGGTCGGCGGCGGGGCGGAAGGAAAGATCTTCCAACTCGGCAACAAATATCTCTTCCAATGCATCACGGCCGCTGATCACTATCTCACGGGCGCGATTCAGGCACTCAAGGAGAAGACCCCGGATGCCAAAATCGCGTTCGCCTATTCGGACGACCCCTTCTCCAAGGCGGTCGTCGCGGCGGCGCGCAAGCAGGCCGCCGCGGCCGGCTTCAAGGAGGTGCTGGTCGAAGCCTATCCGGCCTCGACCACCGACTTCAGCCCGATCATCAACAAGATCATCTCGTCCAAGGCCGACGTCTTTATGGGCGGCGGCCACTATCCTGACGGCGCCACGCTCGCGCGTCAGCTTTACGACCAAAAAGTTAAGCTCAAGCAGGTAACAATCCTGGTCGCGCCCGACAGTCCGAAATTCACCAGCCTCGGCGACGCCGCGGTCGACGTGACCGTGCCCTCGCAGTGGGAGCCGGCGGTCACCTACAAGCCGGACTTCGGCCTGACGCCCGCTGAATTCGCCAAGGCCTATCAGGCGAAATTCAATACCGGCGTCGATTATCACGCGGCGTCCGGCTACATCGAAGGCCTGCTGTTGCAGCATGCCATCGAAAAAGCCGGCACGATCGACCAGGACAAGGTCGCGGTCGAGCTGACGAAGATGGAAGTCACCACCTTCTTCGGCAAATACAAGGTCGCGACCGACGCCAAGAATCACGGATTGCAGGAGGCGCATCAAATGGTTCTGGCGCAGTGGCAGAAGAAGGACGGCAAGTTAAAGCTCGAAATGGTCTGGCCGGATGCGGCAAAGACTTCCAACTTCATCTTCGCCTCGAAATAAGTGACCCGCACGCCGGGGGCCGGCCGCAGCCGGCCCCTGGGTGAGTCACCCCAATGATTGGCCTGCTTGCTTCCCTCGTGGACGGCTTGCTCGTCGGCTCGGTCTATGGCCTGGCCGCGATGGGCATTTCGCTCATCTGGGGCGTCATGGACGTGATCAACCTCACGCACGGCGCCATGATCGTCGCCGGCATGTTTTCGCTCTATCTGCTGGTCGACGCGCTTGGCGTGCCGGTCTATCTGACGCTGCCGCCCATTTTCATCGGCGGGCTCCTCGTCGGTATCGCGCTTTACTGGATCGCGGTGCATCGCATGATAGGCCAGCCGCCGCTGATGAGCCTGCTCTCGACCTTTTCGGTCAACCTCGTGCTGATCGGTCTCGGCACCGCGCAATGGGGCACGGTGCTGTTCAATGTGCCGGTGTCGTTGCCCGGTTTCAGCATCGGACGTTACACATTCCCCGGCACGCATATCATGGCGGCGGTGTTAACCGCGGCGATCGCCGGACTGCTCTATCTGTTCCTGTTTCACACCCGGCCGGGCAAGGCGGTGCGCGCGGTGTCGGGCAACCGCGAAGCGGCCGAACTGGTCGGCATCCCGACGACGCGGGTGCTGGCGCTCGCCTTCGGGCTCGGCGTGGCGCTCGCCAGCATGTCCGGCATGCTGATCGGCACGATGTTTCCCTTCACGCTGCTTTCCGGGGACGCCTATCAGCTCAAGAGTTTCGTGGTAACGGTGCTCGGCGGCCTCGGCAATCCGGCGGGTGCGCTGATCGGCGGCATCGCGATTGGCCTGTTCGAGGGGCTGACAACGCCGTTCATGCCGGTGAACTGGACGTTGGTGTTCGAGTTCGTCCTGTTCGTCGTCGTGCTCATCGCGTTCCCGGGTGGGTTACTGAGCTTGCGCCTACCGCGGCGCTCCCTATGAAGCAGCCCGCGACCAAGAAACCGGAGCTTGCGGCGGGGACTATCTTGCGCCGCCCGTTTTTCTGGATCTTGGCGGCGATCGTCGCCGCTTTTGTGATCGCGCCGAGCATTGGAGCAAATGTGGAGCTGCGCGAGGATCTGCTGCTCGCCGCCGTCTATATGACGCTCGCCAGCAATATCAATCTGATCCTCGGCTATGCCGGCTACGTCAACTTCGGCAGCATCGTCTTCTTCGGCCTCGGTGGCTATTTCACCGTCTATTTCATGAGCGCGCTCGGCTGGGGCCTGGTGCCGGCGACGATGATCGGCGGCATCGCGGTGAGCGGCCTGGCGCTGATTTTCGGTCTCGGCATCCTGCGCCTGCGCGGCGCCTATTTCGCGCTGGCTACCATCGGGGTGAACGAGGCGGTGCAGGCCTTCGTCACCAATTTCCAACCCTGGGGCGGCGGCACCGGCATTTACCTGTCCACCGAATTGTTCCTGCCGCTGGGCGGACCGGCGAAGGCGCTGTGGACGATCTATTACGCGCTGGTCGGCGTGATGGGGCTTTCCTTATATCTCAGCTACTTCATCAAGCGCTCCAAATTCGGCCTCGGACTGCTGGCGATCGGCGAAAACGAGGATGCCGCCGCCGTGCTCGGCGTGCCGACGCCGCGCTACAAGGCGATGGTCTATTGTATTTCCGCTTTTCTTCCCGCCGTCGCCGGCGGGCTTTATTTCTTCAAGGGCGCCTTCATCCAGCCGACCGACGCCTTCGACCTGAATTTCTCCACCGAAGCGATCGTCACCGCCATGCTCGGCGGCCAGGGTACCGTCCTGGGCCCGGCGCTTGGCGCCTATGTCTACGAGGAGCTGCGCGGCTGGCTGCTGACATCGGACACCTTCGCCAATTTCCAGCTGGTCATCTCCGGCGCGCTGCTGCTGGTCATCGTGCTGTTCGCGCCGGGCGGGCTGATGGGCTGGCTCTACCGCCAGTGGCCGGCGCTCAAAAAGGTGCTGGAATGACCGCGCTGCTCTCCGTCGAAAAACTGGGCAAGCGCTTCGGCGGCCTCGCCGCCGTGCAGGACTTGAGCTTCGTCGTCGAAGAACGCGAGATCCTCGGCCTCATCGGCCCGAACGGCGCCGGCAAGTCGACGCTGTTCAACCTGATCAACGGCGTATTCGCGCCCGACACAGGGCGCTTAATTTTCCGCGGCATCGACATCACCGGCATGGCGCCGTATCGCGTCGCGCGCGCGGGACTTTCACGCACCCACCAGATCGTGCAGCCGCTCAGCGCCATGTCGGTGCGCGAGAACTGCACGGTCGGCGCCTGCTTCGGGCGGGAGAATCTGCCGCTCGCCGAGGCGCGGCAGGCTGCGGAGGACGCGGCCGTGTTCGTTGGCCTCGGCGACCGCCTCGACACGCTCGCCTCGCAGCTCACGATCGCCGGCAAGAAGCGTCTCGAACTCGCGCGCGCGCTGGCGGCGCAGCCGACGCTGCTGCTGCTCGACGAGGTGCTCGCCGGCCTCAATTCAACCGAGGTCGAGCGCATGATCGAGGTCATCCGCAGCATCCGCGGGCGCGGCGTCACCATCCTCATAATCGAGCACCTGATGCAGGCGATCATGAGCCTGTCCGATCGCATCGTGGTGCTCAACACCGGGCAAAAGCTCGCCGAGGGCTCGCCCAGCGAGGTCGCCAACGATCCGGCGGTGATCGAGGCCTATCTCGGCGATCCGGAACTCGCCGCTGAATTCCGCGGAGCGCTGGCATGACGGCGCTGCTCGAATTGCAGGGAATCGAAGCCGGCTACGGCGACGTGCAGGTGTTGTGGGGCATTTCGCTTGCGGCCAAGCGCGGGGAACTCACCACCATCGTGGGGGCCAACGGCGCCGGCAAGACGACGACGCTGCGCGCGCTGGCGGGCTCCATCCTGGTGCGTGGCGGCCGCGTTTTGTTCGACGGCGAGGATGTGACCAAGCTTCCTGCCCACGCCAAGGTTGCCCGCGGCGTCGTGCTGGTGCCCGAAGGGCGGCAGCTTTTTGCCGCCATGAGCGTGGAGGAAAATCTTGAAATGGGCGCCTTCTCGGCACGCGCCCAGAAGAAGTTCGATAAATGCTTGAACGAGGTGTTCGCGCTGTTTCCGCGGCTCAAGGACCGCCGGCGGCAGAAGGCCGGCACCTTTTCCGGCGGCGAGCAGCAGATGCTGGCGATCGCCCGCGGCCTGATGTCGGACCCGGAGATCCTCATCATCGACGAACTGTCGCTGGGCCTTGCCCCGGTCGTCGTGCATCAGCTCTACGGTACGCTGAAGGCACTCAAGGCGGGCGGGCTCTCTATCCTTCTCGTCGAGCAGAACGTGCATCTGGCATTCGCGCTGAGCGATTACGCTTACGTGATCGCCGAAGGGCGCCTGTTCACCGAGGGCCGTCCCGCCCAGCTGGCAAAAATGCCCGAGATCAGACAGGCGTATCTGGGGCTGTAGCGAGAAACCTTTGCTTTAGCGCTTTCGCTCTTGCAACAGCCGCGCCACCGCCGCGCGCAGTTCGGCAATGCCGCTG
>JBOHII010000488.1:0-5694 GCA_050725955.1 Pseudolabrys sp.
CGGCGCTCGGTGACCGCACCGCGACGCTGAAGGGTTCCGCGATCCTGGCGGCCGGCGTCACATTCTTCGGGGTGGCGCTCTTTACTTACGTGCTGAAAATTCCATTCCCGATGTTCCGGTTGGGTCACTGATGTTTGAAACCGCGCTGACAGACCTCTGGTACGGTTTCGGCGTCGCGCTCGAACCCCACAACGTCATGTGGTGCTTCCTCGGCGTGTTCGTCGGCAACATGGTCGGCGTGCTGCCGGGCATGGGCCCGCTGGCGACCATCTCGATCCTGCTGCCGATGACCTTCGGCATCAAGCCGGTCGGCGCCATCCTGATGCTGGCGGGCGTCTTCTAAGGCTCGCAATATGGCGGCGCGATCTGCTCGATCCTGCTCAATTTGCCGTGTCATCCACCGCACGCGGTGACGTGTCTCGACGGATTCCCGCTGACAAAGAAAGGGCGCGGCGGCGCGGCGCTCGGCATCACTGTCATTTCGTCCTTCGTCGGCGCCTCCTGGGGCATCACCGAGATGATCTTCTTATCTCCGATCCTGGTGGTGGTGGCGCTAAAATTCGGTCCAGCAGAAATCTGTTCACTGATGTTGCTTGGCCTGTTGGCCGGTTCGACGCTGGCGCGCGGTTCGCCGCTCAAGGGCGTCGCCATGACGATTTGCGGCCTGCTGATCGGCATCGTCGGCAGTGACATCGAAACCGGGACGCCGCGCTTTACCTTCGGCATTCCCAATCTGTTCGACGGCGTGGAAATCGTGGCGCTGGCGCTCGGCCTGTTCGGCATCGCCGAGTTCATGAAGAGCGTCAACCAGCTTTCCGAGGTCGACACCAAATATACCAACGTCAAGTTCAAGGATCTGCGGCCGACCCGCGAGGAGTTCAGGCGCGCGATCCCGGCAATGTTCCGCGGCACGGCGATCGGCAGCCTATGCGCGCTGATCCCCGGCACCGGCCCGACCATTGCCTCGTTCATTTCCTACGCCACCGAAAAGAAAATCTCGAAGACTCCGGAACTGTTCGGCACCGGTATGATCGAAGGTGTCGCCTGCCCCGAGGCCTCGACTCACTCCTCGGTGCAGGGCGACTTCATCCCGACCATGAGCCTCGGCATTCCGGGCGACGCGGTGATGGCGCTGATCCTCGGCGCCTTGATGATCCAGGGCATCGTGCCCGGTCCGCAACTGATCAGCGAGCATCCGGATATCTTCTGGGGTCTGATCGCGAGCTTCTGGATCGGCAACATTATTCTCGTCATCCTCAACGTGCCGATGATCGGGCTTTGGGTGAAGCTGCTGACCATCCCCTACAAGTATCTCTATCCGAGCGCGATGTTCTTTGTGGCAATCGGCGTCTACTCGACCAACAACGACATGTTCCAGGTCGTCGAAGTCATCGTCATCGGCGTCGTCGGTTATCTCTTGCTGCTGCTCGATTTCCACCCGGCCCCGATCCTGCTCGGTTTCGTGCTCGGGCCGCGCTTCGAGGAAAACTTTCGCCGCGCCATGTTGATCTCGCGCGGCGACATCCTGGTGTTCATCAAACACCCGATCAGCGCGGTGTTCATCGGTTTGAGCGTGCTGCTGATCGTCATGCAGGTCTACGTGCGGCTGCGCGCGCCGAAGGCGCTGCCGACAGAGATGCCACTGCCGACCGACCACCACGGCAAGGTGCCCGAAGCCGCCGAGTGATACATCAGCCGAACACAAGCCGGCCGAGATACGCATAGGCGAACATCGCGATCAGAAGCGCGATGAAAACCGCGGACACGCGCTTGCCGATCTGGTCGGCCCAGTCCTGCTCGCTTTCTTGCATGATCCAGCACCCTGGGATCGTGGCTTCGGACGCCGCATCCAAAAATGGCCGCCCGCGAGAGGTGCGGCCAAAAGTTTCAGCTTGGGTCAAGGCCACTCGCCTCAGAGGGGAATAGAGTGGCCAGTGCTATACTGCCAAAGCTTGACGGGGCGGCGCTTTCAACGCGATTATTGATTCAAATTAATGAACGAGGTTAGGCTAGGTGCTGGTTTTGAGTCATGCCCGCGCCGACCTCACGCCACGCGTTGGATCAGCATCCGTTTGTCGCGCGGTTGCTGCAGCTTGTCGATCTAAAAGCCGCCGATCTCAAAGCCCTCGACGACATCATCGACGGCGAACTGGTGATCCGCAAGCGGCGCGATCTCATCGCCGACGGCTACGAATACCGCAAGCTGTGCTTCGTGAAGGACGGCTACGCCATGCGCTACAAGCTCCTGCGCAACGGCAAGCGTCAGATTCTCAACGTCATACTGCCCGGCGACGTGGTCGGCCTGCCCGGCAGTTTCTATGAGCGCGCGGTCTACGCGGTGACCGCCATCACCGATCTGCGCATGAACGTCTGCTCACTCGAGAAATATGTGCAGCTTTGCTACCGCCACCCGCGCTACGGCGTGGCGCTGGCCTGGATCGCCGTGCAGGAGGCGACCACCTATGCCGAGCACGTCATCGACGTGGGCCGGCGCACGCCAATCGAGCGGCTGTCGCATTTCCTGCTCGAGCTGCATGCCCGCCTCAAGGCGGTCGGACGCGCCGAGAAGGCGCGCTTCACGCTGCCGTTCTCGCAGGAAGTGATCGCCGACGTGCTGGGCCTCAGCGTGCCGCATCTCAACCGCGTGATGCAGCAGTTGCGCCGCGAAAACCTGATCGCCAACACCGAGCGCGTGATTGAGTTTCTTGACGCTGGCGCGATGCAATCGCTCGCCCATTACCAGCCGCAGGCGATGACGCCAATCCCCCCGCCGTCGTCCACCGCGTAGGCTACCGGGGACGGGCGCAGAGTGGCGAACGCGAGGTTCAGCCATGAATTGCGCGCATTGACTGGCTTGCCGCGGCGCATAGATTAATCTCACTGCGAATGCTGCATACCGGCGAAGGGACAGGACATGCCGACCTCACGCTATCTCGCCAAGCTGATCGGGCCGGTATTGCTCGCAATCGGCCTCGGCCTGCTGCTTAACACCCAGCAGTTCCGCACCATGGGCGAGCAATTTTTGTCGAGTTACGCGCTGATCTACCTGTCCGGCCTGCTGGCGCTGCCGGTCGGCATCGCGATCGTGCTCGCGCATAATGTGTGGACACCCGACTGGCGCGCGATCATTACCGTGCTCGGCTGGCTCGCGATCATCGGCGGCGTCGCGCGCATCGTCTTCCCGCAATTTGTCGTCCAAATCGGCATTGCCCTGTTCGACCTGGCCGCGGTGCCTTTCCTCGCCGGCATCGGGATGATCGTGGTTGGCGCCCTGCTCGGCTATTTCGGATATTTGCGAACCGCGTGAACGCGCGGCGGCGGCAGGGCGAACGCGGGATTGAGCTATGTTTCGCACGCATTGACAGGCTGGCCGCCGGGCATACATTAAGGTCATTCCGAGGGGTGCCCGCCGGCACGTTGCGCCGGGGGCTGAGAAAAACCCTTTGAACCTGATCCGGGTCATGCCGGCGAAGGGACAGGACACGATCCATGCAGAAGGCGCACGCCATCGCGAGACTGGTCGGGCCGGTGTTTTGCGCGATCGGCATCGGCATGCTTGCGAGCGGCGGCGCCTATCGCGACATGGCCCAGCAATTCTTGTCCGGCTATCCCTTCATCTATTTCTCCGGCGTGCTGCTGCTGGTCGCCGGCCTGACCATCCTCAACGCGCACAGCGACTGGACGCCCGATTGGCGCTCGTCGATCACCGCGCTCGGCTGGATCTTCGCCGGCATCGGCGCCTTTCGCGTCATCGCGCCGAATTTCGTGTTGTTTGTCGGCGGCGCGCTGATAACCAGCGACGGATTTTTCTTCGCCGCCGGTATCGTCTTTTTGGCAGCCGGCGCGTTCTTCACCTTCAAGGGCTATGTCAGTGCCACAGCATCGGAGACAAAATCATGAACAAGCCTATAACATCCGCCGATCTGGTCACCCCCAAGGTCACCACCGGACCGCTGTCATCCTCGAAGAAGGACTATTCCTCGCCCGCGAGCGCGCCCGAGCTGCGCGTTCCTCGGCGCATGATCGAGCTGGACGCATCCTCCGGCGAACCGCCGCTGCCGGTCTATGACACGACGGGCGTGTACAGCGATCCGGACGTGGCGATCGACGTGGAGAAGGGCCTCGCCCGCACCCGGCTCGACTGGGTGAAGGAACGCGGCGGCGTCGAGCAATACGACGGCCGGCCGATCCAGCTTGTCGATAACGGCAATGTCACGGGAAAACATCTCGCGCGCAATTTTCCCAACACGCCGAAACCGTGGCGGGCGATTGCTTCACCTCCCCCCTTGAGGGGGAGGTCGGCTGGCGAAGCCGGCCGGGAGGGGGGTACGCCACAAGCGCGTGCGCAAGTTTCCATCCCCCTCCCCAACCCTCCCCCTCAAGGGGGGAGGGAGTTCGCTGCGGCAAGTGGCGAGGGCAATGATACCCACCACCCCCTCACCCAATACGAATGGGCGCGCGCGGGCGTCATTACAAAAGAGATGATCTACGTCGCCGAGCGCGAGAATCTCGGGCGCAAGCAGCAATTGGAACGCGCCGAGGCCGCGCTTGCCGATGGCGAACAGTTCGGCGGCGCGTTGCCGGCTTTCGTGACTCCGGAATTCGTGCGCAGCGAAATCGCGCGCGGCCGCGCCATCATCCCGTCCAACATCAACCACGCCGAACTCGAGCCGATGATCATCGGCCGCAACTTTCTCACGAAAATAAATGCCAATATCGGCAACTCCGCCGTCACGTCATCCGTCGAGGAAGAAGTCGAGAAGATGGTGTGGGCGATCCGCTGGGGCGCCGACACGGTGATGGACCTCTCCACCGGCCGCAACATCCACACCACGCGCGAATGGATCATCCGCAACTCGCCGGTGCCGATCGGCACCGTGCCGATCTACCAGGCGCTGGAGAAGTGCAACGGCGACCCGGTGCAGCTCACCTGGGAGCTTTACCGCGACACGCTGATCGAGCAGTGCGAACAAGGCGTCGACTACTTCACCATCCACGCCGGCGTGCGGCTCGGCTACGTCCACCTCACCGCCAATCGCGTCACCGGTATCGTCTCGCGCGGAGGCTCGATCATGGCGAAGTGGTGCCTGGCGCACCACAAGGAGAGCTTCCTTTACGAGCGCTTCGACGAGATTTGCGACCTGATGCGCAAGTACGACGTGTCGTTCTCGCTCGGCGACGGGCTCCGGCCCGGCTCCAACGCCGATGCCAACGACGAGGCGCAGTTCGCCGAATTGAAGACCCTCGGCGAGCTCACCAAGATCGCCTGGAAACACGACGTGCAGGTCCTGATCGAGGGCCCCGGCCACGTGCCGATGCACAAGATCAAGGAGAACATGGACCGCCAGCTCGATATCTGCCACGAGGCGCCCTTCTACACCCTCGGCCCCCTGGTGACCGATATTGCCCCTGGCTACGACCACATCACCTCCTGCATCGGCGCGGCGATGATCGGCTGGTTCGGGACGGCGCTCCTTTGCTACGTGACCCCGAAGGAGCACCTGGGACTTCCGGACCGCAACGACGTCAAGACAGGTGTCATTACCTACAAGATCGCGGCGCATGCGGCCGATCTTGCCAAGGGGCATCCTGGGGCGCAGGAGCGCGACAATGCGTTGTCGCGGGCCAGGTTCGATTTCCGGTGGAGCGATCAGTTCAACCTCTCCCTCGACCCCGACACCGCCTGCGCATTCC
>JBOHII010000489.1:0-5409 GCA_050725955.1 Pseudolabrys sp.
CCATTGCCCGTGATCGCGGTCAATCGAAAAGACCCACTCACGCGGCGAACCTTCAGTCTGTTACATGAGTTGGCGCATTTAATGCTACACGTTAGCAGCGTGTCCGATTTAGAAACGGATGAAAACCGTCCGCCGGAAGATCAAAAGTTAGAAGTCTTTTGCAACCAAGTTGCAGCCGCCGCCCTCGTTCCCAAAGAAGATCTCCTAGCTAACCCTTTAGTGCGCACACATGCACGCAAAGCAGTTGATTGGAGCGATGCTGAAATTGCGGAACTGGCCAAACGGTTCAACGTGAGTCGCGAAGCATTGCTTAGAAGGCTTTTGACTTTCGACATGACAACCAACGAATTTTATCAAGTCAAACGTGGTCAATACATCACTGAATATCTTGCGCGAAAGAAAAAGGAAAAAGAGGAATCCGCCGAAGACGAGATGAAACGTAACATGCCGCAAGAGACGGTAAGTAATTTCGGCCGTCCACTAGTGCGCATGTTGCTAGGCAATTATTACCAAGACCGTATCACCCTTAGTGAAGTTTCTGGTTATCTCGGCCTGAAGGTGAAGCACATCCCCAAACTGGAACAAGCAGCGGGAATGAGATAGTTCGCCATGGCTGCGAAAGATATTTACAGCATTGATAGTAGTGCGCTCATTCACGCTTGGCGGCGTATATATCGTCCCAAGAATTTTGGATTCGTTTGGACCGGCTTCGATGCGCTAATTAAAGAAAGTCGCTTGCGTTGTTCGATTGAAGTTTACAACGAACTCGAAAAGAAAGACGACGAGCTATTTAAGTGGTGCAAGGACCGCAAGGAAGGACTCTTCATAGAGATCGATGACGACATTCAAGCGCATGTTGCCCGTATTATGAAGGCTTACCCGCGTTTAGTTGATACGGTTAAAGGTCGTTCAGGTGCGGACCCATTCGTAATTGCACTTGCCGCCACAACCAAGCCGACAATGATTGTCGTAACGGAAGAACAGCCGGGAAAGATCAAAATCCCGGACGTATGCAAAGCGGAAGCAATCGAATGTATCGGACTCGCGGACCTCATCGAACGTGAAAACTGGGCAAGCTAAAATTAGCGGCCGACCACTCTTTCAGCCAAACGTCGCGCTATTACCATTACGGTGTCCGTTCCGTAGTCGCCCGTGCCGCCGCTCTTGCCATGCCGAACAGTCGCGTCCGAACTGAGCGGTCCAAATCGCGCGATATCCTCCTCATCCGCCAAAAATCTGAAGTCGAAATGGGCGCCGCGTGCCTTTTGAGCGGCCGTAATCCAAGCAGGTGAACTTTATCTAGTCTGGCTTGCGAGCATCGCCGCGATTCGACCTTTTCAATTTGCGGAACGCGTCCCGCCGCACCGATGGCGACCTTTTCGCGCACTAGATTGCGAACTCTCGTTAGGTCGATGCTGTTATCAACCGTCTTGAATTCATTGATGTTGCCTAACGTTAGACGCCGACCAATGCCGCGGAATCTGTACCGAACGCTGAAGCTTTTTTGACCGCTCGGCAAAAGGGTAAGGCGCAATTCGCCAACCAACGTGTCGGCGTCTTCGAATTTCTTTGCGCGCGGTTTTTCGCCGCGACTCCGCTTGCGGTGAACCTATATTTTGCCATCGACTGTCTCTCTACCGGCGACACGCGGGCGACACTTTTTGCCCTGTTAGTCGGGGTTAGTCCGATGGGGTCACGATGGCGCTAAAGCGAAACAAATTTCAATAGCTGCTGCAATGGCTTGCGTGGGCGTTTCGTTAACGTAAGGTCGGCTAAATGCGCCGAGAAATATTTCTTCGAATCTGGGGGTCAGGGGTTCGAATCCCTTCCGGCGCGCCACCGTCTCAATCGCGCTCTTATTTTTCCGCCGACGTGGCTTGGCCGGCAGGCGCGGGGTGCGTCGCGTAGCCGCGCGCGCGGCCCTTGGCGAGGTAATGCAGCAGCAGGTTTTCCCCGCGCCGCAGCGTTTTCGCCTGGTCGGCATAAAATACCGGATCGAACGACGCATTCGGCCAGCGCCCCTCGGATGCGCCGTGCAAGAGATAATGTAGCAGCGGTTCGAATTCGGCGGCGGCCACGTCCGGATAAGTCTTCAGGTAGAACGCGTCGTCGAACAGGCCGGCGGCGCGGATGTTTTGCGCGTCGAGGCTCAGGCCTCGGCGAACCCGGACGATATTTCTCTCCAGGGTCAAGGCATGAAACGGTGAGCCGGCGATCGCCACGGCCTCCGCAATGCGCGGCCAATGATAGATGCCGAGATTTCGCCAGCGGTTGATATCCCACAAGCCGCGGATCCGGCCGTCGGCCATTCTTGTGCTGAAAACGCGATAATCACCGAGAAATTTCTGCCGCACCATCATCGGGAATACCGCAAACATCGCCGGCAGGTTCGACATCGCGGAATCGACCGCATAGCCGACCCATGGCCATACCGGAACTTCTGCGGACCACGGTTTGGTGGTGGCGAGCCACTCGAGCAGCGCAGCGTTTGCGATGTAGGCGTGCGCGAGAACCGAACGGGTGCGTATTACGCCGGGCGAGACGAAATAGGCCTGGAACGGAAGATGGCCGAGATAAAGGCCCCACCAATCGGGCGGCAATCCGGCGCGCGCGCGGGCGATACGCGGCGCGAGTTCGGCAATTGGCCGGCTGAATTCGACGTCGTCCTCCATGATCAATGCGCATCGATTGCCGCGTGCGAGCGCTTCCTCCGCCACGGCGCGATGCGAGGCCCATACGCCGCGATCGGTGTTTTTGGCACGATGCGGCCGATAAAAGATCACCTGCCGGCATAGCCCGATGGCATGGAAATGTGCGGCGGCGTAGGCGGCGCGCTGCGGCTGTTCGACGAGGGAAATGCAATACGCCGCGTCGATGCCGATCGAGGCGGCTTGCCGTCGGCCGGAGCAGAAGTCGCATGATGGATCGGCCGCAATCGGCTCAAATCGAGGATGCAACGGTGTCGGCGTCCTTGGTGACGAAGCGAAGAGAAGACGTCAGATCCTATAGTCAGCGGTCGATGGTGATTTCGTCGGAGCGCGCGCGCGAGACGCAGATCATGATGGTGTCGGCGCGTTCATGGTCGTGCAGCACCAGGTCGCGGTGATCGACTTCGCCGGCGATGAGCTTGGTGCGGCAGGTCCCGCAGGTGCCGGTCTCGCACGAACTCGGCACGTCGAGGCCGTGCTCGCGCAAGGCCTCGAGAATGGTCTTGTCGGCCGGCACATCGATGACCTCGCCGGAGCGCGCGAGCCTCACCCGGAACGGCTTGTCGGTCGGCTTGTGCGTGTCGGCGTCGCTGAACGCCTCGAAATGCACCGCGGCCGACGACCAGTTGTCGGTCATGCGGCGCACCGCCTCCATCAACGGGCGCGGGCCGCAGCAATAGAGATGTTCGCGATTTTTTCGTTCCGCCAGGATCGGCTTGAGATCGAGCGAACACGACGGGTCACCTTGATCGTAATGGATCGTGACCCGATCCTTGAATTCGGGCGCGTTGAGCTCGTCGAGGAACGCGGTCGTTTCCGGCGAGCGCGAGCAATAATACAGGCGGAAGCGTTTGCCCTCCTTCTGCAGCTGGCGGATCATGGCCATGATCGGCGTGATGCCGATGCCGCCGGCGATAAACAGGAAATCCTGCGCGCGCGGCGGCAGCTTGAAGTCGTTGACCGGCAAAGCCACCATCAGCCGGTCGCCGGCCTTCACATTGTCGATTATATTGGTGGAGCCGCCGCGGCCGTTGGTTTCGCGTTTGACCGCGACCAGGTAGCGGTCGCGCTCGGCCGGGTCGTTGCACAGCGAATATTTGCGCGTCACGCCGTTCGGCGCCTGGATCGCGATATGCGCGCCGGCGGTAAATTCCGGCAGTGGCTGGCCTTCGGCGTCGCGGAATTCCAGCAGGTGGATGCCATCGGCGATTTTGTCGTTACGCGTCACGCGCAACGGCATCATCGGCAATTGGTCGGTCGAGGTCATTGCATCTCCAGCCAAATCCGGGCATCCCGCCACACAAGTGGCGGTTTTATGCCTCGACGGCAAGAGGGGCTTGCGCGCTAGAGCTGGCGAATCGACGCAAGGTCGAATTGGGCGGCTTTTGCATTTTCCCCGATACGGATCAAGGATTGACCTTTTCGGGCGCGGCTTTGCTAAGCTGGCCCCGCTATGATGGACGGGTTCAAACGTAGCGAAATAAAGACCGGCGGCGCGCGTATCGTCGCCGTCGTCGGCGGCAGCGGGCCGCCGCTGCTGTTGCTGCACGGCAATCCGTTCAACCATTTGTCGTGGCTGAAAGTGGCGCCGACGCTGGCGCGCGAGTTTACCGTGGTCTGCACCGACCTGCGCGGTTATGGCGATTCGGAAAAGCCGCCGGGCGGCGACGACCATTCCGGCTATTCGTTCCGCGCCATGGCGCAGGACCAAGTCGAAGTGATGGCGGCGCTCGGCTTCGACAAATATTTCGCGGCCGGCCATGACCGCGGCGCGCGCGTGCTGCATCGCATGTGCCTCGATCGCCCGGACAAGGTCACGCGCGCGGCCATCCTCGACATCATCCCGCAGCATTATCTTTACGGCAACATCAACAAGGATTGGGCGACATTCTCCTGGCACTGGTTCTTCAACATCCAGCCCTTCGACATGCCCGAGCGCATGATGGGCTTCGATCCCGACTGGTTCATCGAAAAGAAGCTGGCGAAAACCAAACAGGGCCTCAGCTTCTTCGACAAGGAGGCGCTCGCCGAATACAAGCGCTGCTTCCGCAATCCGGCAACGATCCACGCCATCTGCGAGGACTATCGCGCCGGCGCCGGCATCGATCTCGAGCACGACGCGCAAGACATGGCGGCCGGCCGCAAGATCGCCTGCCCGGTGTTGCTGCTGTGGGGCGCAACCGGCGGAGTTGGGCGCAACAGCAAACCTTCGCCCGGCGAAATCTGGCAGCGTTACGCGTCCAATATCGTCGGCGCCAAGGCGCTGCCCTGCGGACATTATCTGTCCGAGGAGGCGCCGGCGGAGACGACCGCGGCATTGCACGAATTTTTTGCAACCAAAGAACGTGACTGAATTGTGGGCCGAGTGGCGACAATTGGCGCGGGCGCCCACCCTGCCATTTTGCTTGACTCCGTGCCCGCCGGGCAGAACTGTTGACCAAATCCTGGCGCAGACTGGGGATTTTTCTTGCGTTTCTAGGGAGTAGTGGTGCGATGACCTCGACGCGGACCGGTGACGCGTTCGCAATCGTTGCGGATAATGCCAACAAGCTTTTTCTCGACGGAGCCGTTGTTGCCTTCCATCAGCTCTCGTTCGCGGTCCGCAGCAACGAGATACTGTGTGTCGTCGGCCCCAGCGGCTGCGGCAAGACGACTTTGCTGCGCTGCATCGCGGGCTTGATCGACATCAGCGACGGCACAT
>JBOHII010000490.1:0-4317 GCA_050725955.1 Pseudolabrys sp.
GCCCGCGTCTTGGCACCCGCCCCTAAACCGGCGGCGGCGCCCGAGCCCGAGCCTGCCGCAACGCCGGCGCCCGCCGAAAACAAGGCGGGAGATACCGGCCGCGCGCCTTTTCCGTCCGAGGGTCTGGGCGCCCCGCTGGTGCCGGCACCGACCCCGACGCGGTCCCCGGCGGCCGTCAACATGCCGGCGATCGATTCGCGCCGCTCGGAAGCCTATTACGAGGTCAAGGGCGTCATCTTTGGCGCGCTGATCGAAGCCATCGACTTGGCGCAGCTTGCGCGGCTCGACGCCGACTCCGCGCGCGAGGAAATCCGCGATATCGTCAACGAGATCATCGCGATTAAGAACATCGTGATGTCGATTTCCGAGCAGGAAGAGCTGCTCGACGATATCTGCAACGACGTCCTCGGCTACGGCCCGCTCGAGCCGCTGTTGTCGCGCGACGACATCGCCGACATCATGGTCAACGGCTCCGGCACGGTCTACATCGAAGTCAAGGGCAAGATTCAGAAGACCGGCATCCGCTTTCGCGACAACCAGCAGCTGCTCAACATCTGCCAGCGCATCGTCAGCCAGATCGGCCGCCGGGTCGACGAGTCCTCGCCGATCTGCGACGCGCGCTTACCGGACGGTTCGCGCGTCAATGCCATCGTGCCGCCGCTGGCGATCGATGGCCCCGCGCTCACCATCCGCAAATTCAAAAAGGACAAGCTGACGCTCGATCAGCTGGTGAAGTTCGGCACCATCACGCCGCAGGGCTCCGAAATCCTGCGCATCATCGGCCGCAGCCGCGTGAACACGCTGGTGTCCGGCGGCACCGGTTCCGGCAAGACCACGCTGCTCAACTGTCTCACCCAGTTCATCGACGACGACGAGCGCATCATCACCTGCGAGGACGCCGCCGAATTGCAACTGCAGCAGCCGCACGTGGTGCGCCTGGAAACGCGGCCGCCGAACCTGGAAGGCGAAGGGCAGGTGACCATGCGCGATCTGGTGCGCAACTGCCTGCGTATGCGGCCGGAGCGCATCATCGTCGGCGAAGTGCGCGGACCCGAGGCGTTCGACCTGTTGCAGGCCATGAACACCGGCCACGACGGCTCGATGGGCACGCTGCACGCCAATAACCCGCGCGAGGCGCTTTCCCGCCTTGAATCGATGATCACCATGGGCGGCTTCTCACTTCCCTCGCGCACCATTCGCGAGATGATTACCGCCTCGGTCGACGTGGTGATCCAGGCCGCCCGCCTGCGCGACGGCTCGCGCAAGATCACCCACATCACCGAGGTGATGGGCATGGAAGGCGACGTCATCATCACCCAGGACCTGTTCGTCTACGACATGATTGGCGAGGACGCGCAAGGCAACATTCTCGGCCGTCACCACGCGACCGGCATTGGCCGCCCGCGCTTCTGGGACCGTGCCCGCTATTACGGCGAGGAAAAGCGCCTGGCGGCCGCGCTCGACGCCGCCGAAGCCGCCGCCATGACCATGCAGAACTGAGCCGGGGACAGCATGGAAACGATCGCCCTGTTCTTCCTGGCATCGGCCGCGGTCGGCGGCGTGGCCTGGGTGTTCATCTATCCGATCCTGTCCGGCGAGCGCAAAGCCGAACAGCGAATGGCGAATGTCGCCAAATCGGAGCCGGCGGCGCGCGTGACGCGCACCACCCAGAAATCCCGCCGCGATGTCATCGAAAACACGCTCAAAGAATTCGAGGAGCGCCACAAGAAGAGCAAGCATGTACCGCTCTCGGCGCGCATCGGACGCGCCGGCCTGTCCTGGTCGAAGCGGCAATACATTATTGTATCGACAATGATCGGCGCGGTGATGTTCATGCTCGGACTGCTCAGCGGCGCCGGCATGATTGTCGGCGCCGTACTCGGCGTCGGCAGCGCGCTCACTATACCGCGTTGGCTGCTGTCCTTCTTGAAGAAACGGCGTGAAAACAAATTCCTCCAATCGTTTCCGGACGCAGTCGACATCATCGTGCGCGGCGTGAAAGCCGGCTTGCCACTGCTCGATTGCCTGAAGATGATCACCACGGAGTCGCCCGAGCCGACCAAGTCCGAATTCCGCGCCATCGTCGAAACCCAGGCCATCGGTATGCCGTTGGGCGAAGCCTGCGGCAAGCTTTACGAGCACATGCCGCTGCCGGAAGCAAATTTCTTCGGCATTGTCATATCGATTCAGCAACGCTCCGGCGGCAATCTGGCTGAGGCGCTTGGCAATCTTTCGCGCGTGCTGCGTGACCGCAAGAAAATGAAGGCCAAGATCCAGGCAATGTCGCAGGAAGCGAAAGCCTCGGCCGCCATCATCGGCGCCTTGCCGATCGCGGTGATGACGCTCGTCTACATCACCAGCCCGAACTACATCTCGCTTCTGTGGACCGAGCCGTTCGGCCGCGTGATGCTCGCCGCCTCCGTGATCTGGATGTCGCTGGGGGTGATGGTCATGAAGAAGATGATCAACTTCGATTTCTAGCGCGCGATCCGACAGCTATCGTGCGCCGCACAGTATAGGATTGCAGGACCCCGATGCTCGACCTGTTGATTGACTCGATCAATACCAAGACGCTAGCGATGGCGTGCGCCGCCATTGCCGCGATCGCCACGGTGTTGACATTCACGATGCCGTTGCTGGTCGGGGACTCGCTGGCTAAGCGCATGAAGGCGGTCGCGATCGAGCGCGAAAAAATCCGGCAGCGCGAGCGCGAGCGCCTGGCCCAGGCCCAGCAGAAGGTCAATCTGCGCCCGTCGGCAAAGCAATCCATTCAGTCGATCGTCGACCGCTTCAACCTGAAAAAATGGGTTGGGCAGGAGGAGGCCCGCCTCAAACTGGTGCAGGCGGGTTATCGTGGCCAGGCGCCCTACATCACCTATCTGTTCGTCCGCATGGTGGCCCCGGCGGCGACCGCGCTGTTCGCGGCGATCTATCTGTTCGCTGTGCTCAATCTACAACAGCCGACCATGGTCAAACTCGGCATGTGCATTGCCGCCGCCTATATCGGCATGCACCTGCCGTTGATGCTGCTGAAGAACAAGATCGCGCGGCGGCAGCTCTCGATCAAACGCGCTTTCCCCGACACGCTTGACCTGCTGCTGATCTGCGTGGAATCCGGCATGTCGATCGAGGCCGCGTTCAAGAAGGTCAGCGAGGAAGTCGGCACCCAGTCGGTGGCGCTGGCGGAAGAACTCACGCTCACCACCGCCGAACTGTCCTATCTGTCGGACCGCCGCCAAGCCTATGAGAACCTTGCCAAGCGCACCGATCTTGACGGCGTGAAATCGGTATGCATGGCGCTGCAGCAGGCGGAACGCTACGGCACGCCGCTCGCCAACATGCTGCGCGTGATGGCGCAGGAAAACCGCGACATGCGCATGTCGGAGGCCGAGAAGAAGGCTGCCGGCCTGCCGCCGAAACTGACGGTGCCGATGATCCTGTTCTTCTTGCCGGTGCTTTTCATCGTGATTCTCGGGCCGGCCGCAATCAAGGTCATGGCCCTGCGCTGAAGCAGACGCGGCTGCTCGCTAAGTGCCACAAGCGACTTGGCCGCTTGTTCGATCACCTCATCGGCGTAGCCGACACCAATCACGCGCGCGCGGCCCAGTCGTTTGATTGCCTGAGCACTCGCGCGTGAAATCTGTGCAGCGGCTCGCGCTAAGGACAGCTGATGCTAAATGGATCGGAGTACCAGATGTTATTACAGCGAACGCGTGCATGCCCACCGCCCGAGCTGGTAGCATGGGCGGTGCTTCCCGACCCTGAATTGGACGCGGTCGAACTCGCGGATACCGAAGAGCCGATGCTGCCGCTCGCACTGGCGCTGCCGCTGCCGCCCGAGACCGATGAATATGTGTACACGTAGTTTGATGTACCACCACTCGCACTGCCGCTGCTGGTGACGCTCGACTGGGCCATTGCATTGCTCGCACTGAACGCCAAGCCGAGCGACAGGCAGGTGAATGCGATGCTGTTGAAGATTTTCATTAAAACCTCCTATTGGACTGAGATGGAACCGTGTGCATTTTTGTGCCCACTGGATCGTGACGCCCTGATCCACGTTAGCACTTTACTTGCTCTTCAGCTTATCGGCGATTTTGATCCGAGTCTTTGACAATGTTTTTGACAAAGTGTTGGCGGCGACTTTGCGACGAACCGTCGCAGTGAAGCGTCTTCCCGCGCTCGCGAAAAAAGTTCCAGCAACCGAACCGCTGCTTTGATTGCCGCTTTTCCCGAAGGGCAGACAGCAGGATCGCGCATTCCGTTCAGTATTTGGCTTGCCGTCGATGAGTCTGCGCCGCAGCGCTCAAGTTCCCG
>JBOHII010000491.1:0-8587 GCA_050725955.1 Pseudolabrys sp.
GACTCCGACCATACATTTAATCCGATCATTATTCTGTTGTCTGACGGTCTCAATACCAAGGATCGATGGTATGGCGACGGCAGCAACCAAAGCTCCGACGTCGACAACCGCATGGCCGATTCGAGCGGCAACGGCACCTGCAAGAACATCAAGAACGCTCTGGTCGACGGCTCGCCTGTCACGATCTACACGGTTCAGGTGAACACGCACACTCCGCCCGATCCGACTTCGACGCTGCTGCAAAATTGCGCGAGTTCAACGGACAAATTCTTTCAGGTGTCCTCCGCGAGCCAGATTGGAGAGGTATTCCAAAAGATCGGCACGGACATCACCAAGCTCCATCTGTCCGAATAAGCACCGCATCGCACGCAAGCAAAAAGCCCGGCCTCCAGCCGGGCTTTTTACCATCCAGAATACGCGGACGACTTACGACGCAACGGCCATTGAACGCCTGCGCGCGACGAATTACTTCGCCTTCGCCAGCAAGGTTTCGAACGGCTTGTAAGTCTCCTTGGCGAGATCGGCATAAAGTTCGCCGATCTTTGAGGCCTTGGCCACGAAACCCTCATAGGCGATCTTGGCATATTCGGTCTGCACTTCGATAGCTTTCTCGAACGACTTGACGCCGAATAGCTTTTCGAGCGCGGCAGTCCCGTCTTCAAACGCCTTCTTCGAGTAGTCGGCGACCTCAACCGCGATAGCCTGAGTGCCCTTCGACAGCACACCCATGGACTTCAGCGCGATATCGACATTCTCTTTTCCAACCTGTTGGAGGTCGTCGAAATTCTTGACCATTTGATCCCTTCCCGGCCGCAAAGCGGCGCCAATGTGCGGAACTCACGTACCCGGCCAACCCGGGGTTAAAAAAACGCTATACTGCACTGCACAATAAAGTCAACTATTATTTTGCAGTGCGAAAAATGCCATAAAAACGAGGCTTTTGTCTTAACAATTCATAAACCGCGATCTCCTACCGTTGCAATTTGTGGCAGCGTGGGGCGCTACAAAAACGCCAAATTGGCGGGCTTTAGTCCGTCGATCAACGGGGTTGGGAACAGTGATGGTGCGTGCGGCAGTCGTGATCCAGCGCCGTCGCCGTTGGGGTGCCCTCGGCCTGACGACCCTGCTGGTCGCCGGCGCGATCAATACCGGTGCCGATGCCCGCGGACGTCGCCTCCACCGACACCACGCTGCTCCCGTCGAAAGCTACGATCCCTCCTATTCATCCATCGTGGTGGATGCCAATACCGGCGCGGTGATGCAGGCCACCAACGCCGATAGTCCACGTCATCCGGCCTCGCTGACCAAGATGATGACGCTCTATCTGCTGTTCGAGCGGTTGGAGGCCGGCAAGATCAAGCTCACGACAGAAATGCCGGTCTCGGCGCATGCCGCCGCCCAGGCTCCCTCCAAGCTGGGACTGAAGCCGGGCCAAAACATCGCGGTGGAGACCGCTATCCGCGCCATCGTCACCAAATCGGCCAATGACGTGGCGGTCGTCCTGGCCGAAGCCCTCGGCGGGAATGAAGCCGAATTCGCCCGGCTGATGACGGCCAAGGCGCACGCGCTCGGCATGAAGCACACGACTTATCACAACGCGTCAGGCCTGCCCGATGATCAGCAAATCACGACCGCGCGTGACGAGGCCATCCTCGGCCGTGCCATCCAGGATCGCTTCCCGAGCTATTACCATTACTTTTCCACCCGGACTTTCGCCTTCCACGGCAAGCTAATGCGCAACCACAATCATCTGCTCGGCAATGTCGCCGGCGTTGATGGCATCAAGACCGGCTATATCCACGATTCCGGGTTCAACATCGTCACTTCGGTCCACCGCGGCAGCCGTCACATCGTGGTGGTGGTGTTCGGCGGGCGCACCGCCAATGCGCGCGACGCCCGGGTGCGCAACCTGATCGACAACACCATCAATACCGCCGCGCTCAAGCGCACGGCGCCGCCAGTGATCGAAGGCTGGGAGACAGCGGGCCGGCGCGCCAAGGACAGTCGCGAAAAAATCGCCGAAACCCCGCTGCCGCGAACGCGCGGGGAGCCAGCGCCCGGCTCTACCGATCCGATCAAGCCCAATCCGGTAAAGACCACCACCATCCAGGCCAGCAACATGCACGAGGCCGCGCTGTCGCCCTTGCCGGCCGATGACCGCAGGCTGGTGACGGTGTCGAGCCCCAGCAAGACCACTACCGTCAACTTGAAACGAGAGTCGCCGCCGTTGCCCGGTGCGAAGCCCGGCGTGCTTGGCGTGCTGCCGACCCGCGTCGCGTCGATCGACAACGCCGCCGCGGCTACTATCGCTTCCGAGGCCACTGCCAAGCCGCGCGGCGGCGGTTGGATGATCCAGGTCGGCGCCTTCGACGACGAGAAAGAGGCGAAGCAGCGCCTGGTGGCGGCGCAAGGCAAAGCCAAAGACCAGCTCGGCCGGGCCGACCCATTCACCGAACGTGTGGCGAAGGGCGACAAGTCGCTCTATCGCGCCCGTTTTGCCGGTCTCGACAAAGATCAGGCGCAGATCGCCTGCCGGCACCTCAAGCGCAACGAAATTCCCTGCATGCTAGTTAAAAATTAACCCATGACCGCAATAAAGCCGGTTCCGGACTTGGTCCGGGATGAATAACCGGTTTCGAAAAAGACCGTGCGCCAACAACAACATAATAAGCTAACGGGATGTGCCGGACCTGGAGCCGCTGATGTTGTTGCGTAAGGGGTACCTCAGCGATGGCGGCGAAAAAGAATCTCCTTGGCTTCGTTGATGCGAGCAGCGAGATAAGTCGACCCGCCTTGGTCCGGATGCAGCTTCTTCATCAGCGTGCGATGCGCGCGCGTGATGGCGTCGGCACTCGCACCCGGCTCAATGCCAAGGATCTGATAGGCCTCCTGTTCCGTCATTTTACCGCTGGACGTAGCAGCCCGCCCCGCTGTCGCGTGTCCCTGCGCGTATTCACTCCAGCCGGCATCCCGGCGGTCAAGATAGGCCACAAGTAACGCGCGGCTCTCCTCGTCCATGTCGTCGAGCAAAGCGGCCAGCGTCTTAACGTCGAGCGTGTCCAGCACTTGGCCCTGATGGCGGCCGGCAATAATGCGTCCGCGCATCGCGCCGCTATCATGGTCGAGCTGCATGTCGAGAAAGGCCGAGCGCACGTGCGATGTCTGCCCGGCGCTCTTCTGGGTGCGTGCGGAAAAGCCCGCCGGACCGAACGGTATCCAGCCGAGCAGCCCGAGCCCGAAGGCGCCAAGCGGAATGGCGACGGCAAGTTCACCGCGCAAGCCGAGAAATACCGCAATACCTATCGCCAGAATGCCGCCGCTCGCTTTAAGTACGCGCGCGGCGACCTTCGGATCAATCCTTGAGATGACGCCGAGCGCCCACAGCGCCGCCACCAGAACCAAGATGCCGAATATAATCTCCGGCATGGCTATTTGAGCTGCGCCAAAAGCATGCGCGCGCCCTCCGAGCGGCGCGCCGACAGGTCGGTGAGCGCCTTGATGCCGCCAGCGGCGTAAGCTGCGACCGCACGCAGCAATTCGCCGAGTTGGTGCGCCGCGCCGGTATCGAAATGGCAATAGGCGCCGCGCGATAGCCTGGCGATCTCGCGATAGGCGCGCTCGGCCACCGCGTCGTCGCCTTCCTGGAACATGAACACTGGCACGCCGAGCAGGCCGAGTTCGCCCGCCGCCCGGCATAGGTCGTCGATCTTCTCCTCCATGGCGTCGCCGACGAAAACCACCGCCTGCACGCGTTGCTTGGCGTATTCCTGGCGGGCGTGGCTCAGCACTTTACCGATCTGAGTGTGGCCGCCGCGACAATCGATGCGCGACATCAATTCGGCGAGTTTCTCGGCGCCAGAGATCCAGCCGGTAGCGCGGCATTCGCCCAAGCCCCTGAAATAGACAAGTTGAATATCGAGCCCGCCGGCTTTGGCCGCCTCGCGAAACATCTCGGCCTGCAGGGTGCAGGCGGAATCCCATGTCGGCTGTCGGCTCATAGTGGCGTCGAGCGCGAAGATCAGCCGTCCGCGATTACCGCTCCCGGAGGCGGGGCCGAGCGCGCGCACACGGTCGAGAAAATCGGCTATCTCCGGCTTGGAAGACGGCTTCGCCGGCGTTTGCTGGGACGGGTCTTTGCTCATGGAGGCAGTCTACACCGATTTAAGCAAAATCGGTGGTCCTGCAAGACACGGAAAATCGACTGAGAGTAGCGCGCTCAACCGATGACGTCGTGGACTTGCAGCGGCTGGTCCATGACCGAATACCATTCGGCGCGGGCGGCGGCACGGCGCTTGCCGTTCTCTGACAGCGGCAGGTGCAGAGCATTGAGCAGGGCAATCACTTCCTCGCGCGCCGTCAGATGCGACATATTCGGGCGCGTGCCGAGCGTCGCCTCGTCGAGGTCGTCGAACGCGGTCAAGCCGCGCGGGAAGAATTCGCGATAGACCACGCGCTCGGCGAAACCGTCGACGCACCGGAAGCCCATGCGCTTGGACAATTCGGTCAACCCGTCGCCGACCAGCTTCTTGTTGCGCGAGCTGAGCGTGGACAGGCGATTACGCACAACAATCCAATCGGTGAGTTGACCGTCGACCAGCCGGCGATGGCGACGCGCCTCGCGCACCATCTCAGCATAATGGCTTTCACCGGTGACGGCGAAATTTGTCGGATCGAGACTCGCGAGCACATCGAAATCGACGAAGCTGTCGTTGAGCGGTGTGACCAGCGTGTCGGCCATCGAATGCGCGAGCCGCATAAGATAGGTGTCGTTGCCGGGCGTGTCGATCACCACCACGTCATGGCTGTGCTCGATCGCGCTGATCGCTTTCGAGAAGTTGGCGAACTCCGTCGCTTCGTTCGCTTCCAGCGAATTGCTTTCACCCCGCGCGACGACGTAGTGCGTCGGCTGCTCGAGCTTGATGCGCGCGCGCTCGGCCCAGGCGCGGCGGTTCTCAATGTAATGAGTAAAACTTTTTTGTCGGCTGTCGAGTTCGATGGTCGCTACGCGCTGACCGGCCTTGAGCAATGCGACTGCGATGTGTAACGCGGTGGTCGATTTTCCCGAGCCGCCCTTTTCATTGCCAAGCACGACGACATGCGCGGACTGGGAGGCTTCCTGAATCGGCTGGACCAACATGACGCGCCCTTTGACCACACAATTCTCAAATTATTACCGCACTTTAGTCAAGTTTTTCATTGTTTAACCATTAACTGGCTTGGCCCGGCTAAAGCGGCTTTGCTAGGTCGTATCCCTGGATTACGACATTCGTCCGACAAGGTCGTCGAATTATGGCAAGCCGCCCGGCCGTCGTGCGCACGCTACCTGTCTTGCGCCGCGCTCTTAAGCCTTACCGGCAGGCTGGCGCGCGGGTCGCTCTGGTTCCAACCATGGGCGCCCTGCACCGCGGTCACCTCGCGCTCGTTGAAGAGGCCCGCCACCGCGCCCACCGCGTGGTGGTGTCGATTTTCGTCAATCCCACACAATTCGCACCGCAGGAGGATTTCGCAAGTTATCCGCGCGGCCTCGCGACCGACCTCAAGGCTTTGCGTATTGCAAAGGCCGATCTGATCTGGGCGCCTTCGACCGAGGCGATGTATCCGGAGGGTTTTGCCACCCGCATCGCACCCGAAGGCGCGGCGAAGGTCGGACTCGAGGATAAGTTTCGTCCGCATTTTTTCGGCGGTGTCGCCACCGTCGTTGCCAAATTGTTCACCCAAGTTTCGCCAGATTTCGCCTTGTTCGGCGAGAAAGACTATCAGCAGCTACGTGTCATCACGCAAATGGCGAAAGATCTCGACCTCACCGTCAATGTGATTGGCGTACCGACCGTGCGCGAGAACGACGGCCTCGCGCTATCGTCGCGCAACGCCTACCTGTCCGATGCCGAGCGCGCTGTGGCGCCGACGCTACACCGTGTGCTCAGGGCAAGCGCTGGCCGCATAAAGAAAGGGGTGCCGATCGAAACGGTGTTGCAGGAAGGCAGCAGCGACATCAGACAGGCCGGTTTTGCGCTCGATTACCTGGAAGCACGCCACGCGCTCACGCTCGAACCCCTCACCTCACGCAAAGACGGCCCGATCCGCCTCCTGGTCGCCGCCAAAATAGGCAAGACAAGGCTGATCGATAATATCGCCGTTTATAGCAACCCCAATTCACGTAATTCGCGCCGCATTTGTTCCGGCATCTTGGCGGCGCCGGGGGCTGCGCGCGAAAGTTCGCGCGGGGCATCTTTGGCCTCAAGATAGCGCCAGCCTTGGAAGGCCGAGCGCGGGCGCGGTTCCACCAGCACCACTTTGCCGTCGAGCACCACCCGGCAGCGGCCGATGCCGTCCTTGTCGATGAACGGGCGGATGGCGAGGATCTTCTCGCGGCACATTATCTGACCCCGGATAACCCAGAACAGCGAGCCGCCGTCGGTCAATTCCTCGGCACGCTTGGGCACCATGCGGGTGGTATGGATGTGCTCGGGCTTTTGCCCGCGCTTTTTCTTCTCTTTCAGCTTCTGCTTGATCCAATCCTCCAGGTCGGCGACGCAATCGCAGCCGACACAAAGTTTAATGAGATGAAGCGGCATTGCTGACTTCCAACGACTTGTCCGGCGTAATGACCATCACCTTGGCGCCTTCCGCGACCTGAGCGTCCTGGGAAACCGCGACCTCGGCGACCACGCCATCGACGGCCGCATGCACCGTGTGTTCCATTTTCATCGCCTCGATCGTGGCGAGCCGCTGGCCGCGCGTTACGCGTTCGCCCGGGGCGACGAAAACGCCGAGTACCTTGCCATGCATGGGCGCCTGCACAAGCCCGCCCGCCCCATGATCCCCAGCCTCGTCGAACGCGAGATCGCGCAAGGCCACACGCGTCTGGCGGCCCTTGCGCAGCACATAAACCGCCTCGCCCGCCGCAACCACCGCTGTCGCCTCGGTCGCCGGCGCCGTTCCGCCGATGCTGACCGCCGCGCCGCGCGGGCCATAGACGATGTCCGCCATCAGCCTTTCGCCCTCGGCGAGGATCGGAACAGTCAGGCGGCGGGCGCCCGACAGCTGGAAACCATCGCCGCTATCCCAGGGCGAGGCCGGCTCGTCCGGCTCGCGCGCCACGGCTGCATGGATGCGCGCGCTTTCGCGATCCACCAGCTTCTTCGCAGCCAGTGCGGCGGCGGCGCGGTCGAGGCCCTCCGGGACAGCGCCGAGCTCGGCGAGGTGGCGGTCGATAAAACCGGTGTCGAAGTTCCCTTGACGGAACTCGCGCGCTCGACAAAGCGCCACGAGGAACCCGGCATTGCTGCGCGGGCCGACCACGACGGTTTTCTCGAGCGCGCCGGCCAGCCGGTCAAGCGCGTGCTCGCGGCTTTGCCCGTGCGCGATCAGCTTGGCGATCATCGGGTCATAATAAGGCGTGACGTCGTCGCCCGTAGCGACGCCGGTATCGACTCGCAGGCCCTCGCCTTGCGGAAACTGCAAGGCGATAAGCCGGCCGGTAGACGGCAAAAAACCGCACTCTGGGTCCTCGGCGTAAAGCCGCGCCTCTACTGCGTGGCCGGCGAGCGGGACCTCACCTTGCGCGAGCGGCAGCTTCTCGCCGGCTGCGATGCGGAATTGCCACTCCACCAGATCGAGGCCGGTCACCGCCTCGGTCACCGGATGCTCGACCTGCAGCCGCGTGTTCATTTCCATGAACCAGAAGCCGGCCTCTTTCAGGCCGCCGGAGCCGTCGGCGATGAATTCGACCGTGCCGGCGCCTTCGTAGCCGACCGCCTTGGCGGCGGCGACGGCGGCCGCGCCCATCGTGGCACGCAAAGCGGCACTCATGCCGGGCGCCGGCGCTTCCTCGATTACCTTCTGATGGCGGCGTTGCAGCGAGCAATCGCGCTCATTGAGATGGATAACGTTGCCGTGCCGGTCGCCGAATACCTGGATCTCGATATGGCGCGGCGCATTCACGTATTTCTCGATCAGGACGCGTTCGTCGCCGAAGGCCGATCTCGCCTCGCGGCGCGCGGATTCCAGCGCGGCCTCAAAATCGGCATGCCGGTCGACGCGGCGCATGCCCTTACCGCCGCCGCCGGCTACCGCCTTGATCAGCACTGGATAGCCGATTTCGTAGGCCTTCTCCTTGAGGAACTTTGGCTCCTGTAATTCGCCATGGAATCCCGGCGCCACGGGTACGCCGGCTTTTTCCATCAGCGCCTTGGCGCGATCTTTCAGGCCCATGGCGCGGATCGCCGACGGGCTCGGACCGACGAACACGCTGCCGGCATCGCGGCAGCTTTGCGCGAAGTCAGCATTTTCCGACAAGAATCCGTAACCGGGATGGATACATTCCGCGCGCGCTGTCTTGGCGACCGCGATCAGTCTGTCGATCCGCAGATAGCTTTCGGCGGCCGCCGCCGGACCGATTGCATGCGCCTCGTCGGCGAGCCGTACATGCAGCGCGTGACTGTCCGCTTCCTAATAGACCGCGATCGTGCGCAAGCCAAGCCGCCTGGCGGTGCGGATAATGCGGCAGGCAATTTCGCCGCGATTGGCGATCAGGACGGATTTGAACATGACATGACCCGGCGTCAGCGTGCGCCCATCCTAATGC
>JBOHII010000492.1:0-2905 GCA_050725955.1 Pseudolabrys sp.
GCGGCAGGAATTGAGGATTATGGGTGCCGGGCGCTTCGCTCATTGGCGTTCTCCATAGGTCATGAATTCCATCAGCGAGCCGTCCGGATCGCGGAAATAGACGCTTGTCCCCGGTCCTTTGGCGCCGAAACGCTGCAGCGGCCCGCGCTCGATTGCCACGCCGTGCGCTTTCAAATGCGCGATCGCACCGTCGATCGGCCCGCTCCATTCGAAACAGAGATCGGAATTCCCCGGCTGTACCGGCAGCCGCGCGACCTCGGCCGGCTTCACACCAGGCCCATGCACATTGAGCTGCTTGTCGCCGAAGCGATAGGCGTAGCCGGCCGGCCGCGCCACCAGCTCGGCACCCATGACTTCGACGTAGAATTTATTTGAACGTTCCCATTCGGAAACGTGAATGACGCAGTGGTCGAGTTTGGCCGGCAGCGCCATGAATTAAACTCCGAGCTTCTTTCCCACCCGCGCCGCCACTTCCCGCCTTTCTTCGCTCAGTCTGGCAAGACGCGTCTTAACCGTCGCCAGAACTTCGGGTGCGGCCGTCGCCGGCGAGCCGGAATTAAACGGCGGGGCCGGATCGTATTCGATTTGCAATTGGATTTCGCGGGCAACCGCTTCGCCCTCAAGAATCGCGGCGAGCGTCAGCGCGAAATCGATGCCGGACGTGACGCCCGCGCCGGTGACGATATTGCCATCGACCACCACCTTTTCGCGCACGGGAACGGCGCCGAGCAGCGCCAGGTGATCGACCGCCGCCCAATGGGACGTGGCGCGCCTGCCCTTGAGCAGGCCGGCGGCGCCCAGTACCAGCGAGCCGGTGCAGACTGAAGTGATGTATTGCGCCGACGCTGCCTGCCGCCGCAGGAAATCGAGCGTCGCCGCATCCTCCATAAGCTCCTGTTGCCCCGGCCCGCCCGGCACCATCACCACATCGAGCGGCGGACATTCGGCGTAAGTGACGGTCGGCACGATCTGCATGCCGCGGTCGGTTGCCACCGGATCGCGCGTGCGCGCGACAAGATCGACCGTGGTATTGGGCAGCCGCGCCAGCACTTCGTACGGCCCCGTCATGTCGAGCTGGGTCATGCGCGGAAAAATCAGCATGCCGATACGGCGACTCATAATGCCTAGCCTTTCTGCCGCAATAGCCGGCCGCGCTCGCGCTCCCAGGAGCGCTTCTTCAGCGTTTCGCGCTTATCGTGCAGCTTCTTGCCGCGCGCCAGCGCGATTTCCACCTTCGCCCGCCCCTTCTCGTTAAAGTATAGCTTGAGCGGCACGATGGTCATGCCATCGCGCTCGACCGCGCCGGCGAGCTTGTTGATCTGCCGCGCATGCAGCAACAATTTACGCGGCCGTTTGGGCAGATGGTTGAAGCGGTGGGCCTGCAGATATTCCGGGATATTGGCGTTGATCAGCCAGATCTCGCCGCCGCGTGCGTCGGCATAGGATTCCGCGATGGTCGCCTTGCCGGCACGCAGCGATTTCACCTCGCTGCCGGTGAGTGCGATGCCGGCCTCGTACACCTCGCCGATTTCGTAGTTGAAACGTGCCTTGCGGTTGTCGGCGACCACCTTGAAGCGGCGCTCAGGTTTGGCGGCCATGCCTGCGTCCGGTCTGCGTTACTTCGCCTTGAGCACATCGCGGATTTCTGTGAGCAGTTCCTCCTGCTTGGTCGGCGCCGCTGGCTTGGCTTCTTCTTTACGCATCAATCGCGTCATGGCCCGGATCACCAGGAACAGCACGAAGGCGATGATGACGAAGTTGAGCGTTATGGTGAGAAAGTTCCCATAAGCCAATACGGCGCCTTGCTTTTTCGCCTCAGCCAAGGTGACGGCCGTGACCTTGGACGAGAGCGGAATGAAATAGTTGGAAAAGTCGAGGCCGCCGCTGGCGGCCCCGACGATGGGCATGATGATGTCGGCGACCATCGAATTGACGATGGCGCCGAAGGCGGCGCCGATGATCACGCCGATGGCGAGATCGACCACATTGCCGCGCAACGCAAATTTTTTGAATTCCTCAAGCATGTTTCCCCCCGACACGATTACGAGACGTCGACAGATTTGGCCGGACAGCGATCAGTTGACCAGTCCGGCATGCACCATGGCCTCGCGCACAACGCTGCGCGCCTTCTCACTTGCCGGCACCATCGGCAGCCGCACCGTTTCCGTGCACTTGCCGATCAGCGACATCGCGTACTTGATTGGCGCCGGGCTTGTTTCGACGAACAGATTGATATGCAACGGCGCCAACTTGTCCTGCAATTTGAGCGCCGTCTTGAAGTCCCCCTTGAGGCACGCGCTCTGGAATTCCGCGCACAGGCGCGGAGCCACGTTCGAGGTCACCGAGATGCAGCCGTGGCCACCATGCGCCATGAAGCCGAGCGCGGTGATGTCCTCGCCCGACAATTGATTGAAATCCGGCCCCATGGCCGCACGCTGCTGGCTCACGCGCGACATGTTGGCGGTCGCGTCCTTCACGCCGGCGATGTTCTTTAGCTCGTACAGCCGCTTCATGGTGTCGACCGACATGTCAACAATAGATCTGCCGGGTATATTGTAGATGATGATCGGGATGCCTATGGCATCGTTGATCGCCTTGTAATGCTGGAAGAGCCCTTCCTGGGTCGGCTTGTTGTAATAAGGCGTCACGATCAGCACCGCATCGGCGCCCGCCTTTTCGGCGTGGCGCGACAATTCGACCGCCTCGGCGGTCGAATTGGACCCGGCGCCGGCAACGACAGGCACCCGGCCGGCGGCCTGATCGACGCACCACTCCACAACCTGCTTGTGTTCGTGATGCGACAGCGTCGGGCTCTCGCCGGTGGTGCCGACCGGCACCAGGCCGTTGGTGCCCTCGGCGATCTGCCAGTCCACCAGCTCACGGAACGCCTTTTCGTCGACCGAGC
>JBOHII010000493.1:0-16749 GCA_050725955.1 Pseudolabrys sp.
CGGCCTACCGCAAGGCCGCGCCCGGCGCCGAATTTGGGCTTTCTTACGGGCCCTCGCTGCGCCAGATTATCGATCTGTTCCCGGCCAAGGACGACGATGCGCAGACCCCGCTCGCCATGTTTATCCACGGCGGCTGGTGGCGCTCGCTCGAGCCGGCGATGTTCAGCCAACTTGCGGCCGGGCCGAACGCGCGTGGCGTCACCGTTGCGCTCGCCGGCTACGATTTCTGCCCGCATGTTTCGATCGCCACCATCATCGATGAAATGCGATCCGCCTGCCTGTGGCTGTGGCGCAAGCGGCACAAGCGCATATTCGTCTTCGGACATTCCGCCGGCGGGCATCTTTCCGCCTGCCTGCTGGCGCAGGACTGGAAGGCTTTCGCCTCCGACGCGCCGGCCGATTTGGTGCCGGCGGCCTATTGCCTTTCCGGCGTGTTCGATCTGGCGCCCCTGCTGCACGTTTCGCAGAACCAGGACCTACGTCTCGACGCGGCGGAAGCGCGCCGGGTGTCGCCGGTGTTTTGGAAAATCCCCGCCGGCCGCACGCTCGACGCCGTGGTCGGCGGAGCGGAATCGAGCGAGTTCCTGCGCCAGAGCAAGATCATCGCCGAAAACTGGGGCGCGCGCGGCGTCACCACGCGTTATGAGGAAATCGCCGGCATGAACCACTTCACCGTGGTCGATGCCCTCGGCGACGTCGACAGCGCGATGACGCGGCGCGTTGCCGACCTGGCGATGCTGACACACAGTCGGGCAATCTAGCGGCGGCCTAGAACCAATAGCGCCAGGCGAAGGCCACCGTCAGCGCCGCGCCCACCACCACGATCAGAACCCGCACGATATGGCGCGGGATGATGCGGGCGAGGCGCGCGCCGATCAGCCCGCCGCCGATGGTCCCGGCCATCAGCGCCAGCGTCTGCGGCCACACCACGGCGCCGTGAGTGATGAATATGATGGACGCCGCCAGGCCGTTCAGGCTGGAGACGAAGTTCTTGGTGACATTGGCCGAACGGTAGTCGCCGCCGGTCGCCACCGTGAAGACGCCCAGCATCAAAATGCCGACGCCGGCGCCGAAATAGCCGCCGTAGAACGAGACTGGCAGCAGCATTTTCAGGCTGCCGACGTTGAACGCGAGTTTGTGGCCGCGATCGGCGGCGCGCGAGCGCAGCCAGGCGCTGATGCGTTCAGCATAAGCGAACAGCACGGTGGCAAAGCCGAGCAGCAGCGGCACGAAGACCGAGAACATGCGCTCCGGCGTCAGCAGCAGCAGCGAGGCGCCGATGCCGGCGCCGGTCACCGAGGCAACGATGAGGCCGATAAAGGCGCGGTTGAACGGCGGCAATTGCGTCCGATCGGAAAGCGCCGCCAGCATCATCGCCGGCATCAAGGCGGTGAGATTGCAGACCGCCGCGAGTTGCGGCGAAACGCCGGACGCGATCAGCGCCGGATAGGACACGACCGCCGCGCCGCCGACGATCGAGGCGATGATGCCGCCAACGACGCCGGCGCCGGCGAGCAGGACGATGTGGATGTGGTCCATGGGGCGCGACTTACATTCCGCTCATTCTTTGGCAAGCGGCGATGAGCGGATGGATACTGTCCCTAGAAGAATGCCTGAATGCCCGTCTGCGCGCGCCCCAGAATCAGCGCATGGATGTCGTGCGTGCCCTCGTAGGTGTTGACCGTCTCGAGGTTCGAAAGCACGCGCATCACGTGGTATTCCGCCGCGATGCCGTTGCCGCCGTGCATGTCACGCGCCAGGCGGGCGATATCGAGCGCCTTTCCGCAATTGTTGCGTTTCATGAGGGATATGGATGGCGGCGCCGCCTTGCCCGCTTCCAGCATGCGGCCGAGCCGCAGCGCGCCCTGCAAGCCGAGCGCGATCTCGGTCTGCATGTCGGCGAGTTTCTTCTGGATCAGTTGATTGGCGGCAAGCGGACGGCCGAACTGTTTGCGGTCGAGCACATATTGGCGGGCGCGGTGCCAGCAGAATTCCGCCGCGCCCATCGCTCCCCAGGCGATGCCGTAACGGGCGTTGTTGAGACAGCCGAAGGGGCCGGCGAGACCCCTCACGTTGGGCAACAGATTGTCTTCCGGGACGATACAGTCCTCCAGCACGATCTCGCCGGTGATCGAGGCGCGCAGCGATAATTTTCCTTCGATCTTGGGCGTCGAAAAGCCCTTGCTGCCGCGTTCCACAATAATGCCGCGGATGACGTTATCGAGCTTCGCCCACACCACTGCCACATCGGCGACGGGCGCATTGGAGATCCAGGTCTTGACGCCATTGAGCATGTAGCCGCCGGATACTTTCTCGGCCCGCGTCACCATCGAGCCCGGATCGGAGCCATGGTCGGGCTCGGTCAGCCCGAAGCAGCCAATGAGCTCGCCCTTCGCGAGCTTAGGCAGATACTTTCGCCGCTGCGCTTCCGAGCCATAGGCGTAGATCGGATACATGACCAGCGACGACTGCACCGACATGGCGGAGCGATAGCCGCTATCCACCCGGTCGAGTTCGCGCGCGATAAGTCCGTAGCTGACGTAACCGAGCCCGGCCCCGCCGTATTCCTCGGGGATGGTCGGGCCAAGCAGGCCGAGCTTACCCATCTCGGGCAGCATCTGCGGATCGTATTTCTCCTGCGCGAACGCCTCGACGACGCGCGGCATCAGATAGTCCTGTGCGAAGCCGCGCGCGGTGTCGCGCACCATGCGTTCTTCTTCCGTGAGCTCATCCTCCAACCCGAGCGGATCCTCCCACACGAAATCCTTGTCCTTGAGCATCGCGGGCTTGCGCTCGCGCCTCTCGGCTGCTTGCGACATGAATGCCTCCCTGGGGGACCTTGCTTTCCGCGCATTATAGCCCGCCGCACACCGGCGTAGCCAACGCTCCGCTCTCCCTATTCTTTGGCGGCGCGGGACACGCCGGCTTCCCTTTTTCCGTTTCCCCCAGGGCCTGGGTGAGTCTTCCCCCGAACAATGGGGGAATGGAGCGCCGGGAGGGCTGGCGAGGCCCCCTTTGGCGGGTTTGGCGAAACCCGCCGCGCGCCTTGCGAGGCGCGCGCCCGCTTTGGCGAAGCGGGCTGCGCCCCCCGGGCGCTCCATCCGTCAAACATGCGCGCGAACTCGCGCAAGCCTGACCGCGGTGCGCATTGTCGGCGCACCGGCCTTGTTCGCCATCGCAGCGCCACTCGAGATGGCGCCCGCCGCGAACAAAGCGGGTTGAATATAAGGGCGCCGAAGAGAGCGGGGATAAGTTTTTTTGCGCGATGCTTGCACGCAAAACAAAAACCCCGCCAGCGTCCCGGCGGGGTTTTTGCGCGACCAACCAGTGACGACAGTCAGACCGCCATCTTGAGACCCTTGGTGGCGCGAAACGCGATTTTCTTGCTGGCCTTGATCTGGATCGGCTCGCCGGTCGCAGGATTGCGGCCCATGCGGGCGGCGCGCCTGCGCACTTGCAGGATGCCGAGGCCGGCGATCTTCACCCGCTCGCCCTTCTTCAGGTGCTTGGTGATCAGGCCGACCAGATCGTCGAGCATTTCCTTGCCCTGGCGCTTCGTGAGCTCGTGCTGTTCCGCCAGCGTGTAGGCCAATTGCTTGGTGGTTACCGGCTTTCCGGGTTTTGCGATGTCTGCCATGGACCTTTGCTCCTCATGCGCACCATGCGCCATGAATCAGCCCTATGAGATTCGCGGCGCTTCGGAAAGGGCAGAAACGTCCCGAAACACAGAAAGTCCGGCTTTTTTTGCAGTGCGGCCGGGCGTTGCCGCTGGCGGGCGTTTCGTCTATTGAGGCGGACAGGCGCCCGTAGCTCAGCTGGATAGAGCGTTGCCCTCCGAAGGCAAAGGTCGGACGTTCGAATCGTCTCGGGCGCGCCAGTTCCTCCAACAAGACCGGCATTGTCGATCGCGACTCGGTTACCCCGACCGTTTTAGCGATCGCTTGGCGCCTTGAGCTCCGAGGTTGCCGAAGGCTCGCTTTCTGTCGGACGACCCCAGATTCGTAGTGTCGCGGATCGCGTGAAGATGACGGCGTGCGACTATCGCGCTATCTCATTGCCAACGATCAAGGGGCGGACTCTCTTCATCGGAAAGACTGAAAGAATATCCAGTGCCGACTTGATGCGGAAACCAAACATCCCCGCAAGAAGCGCAATCAATGAGTTTTAGGGCTATAAGTAGTTAGTTTGTCTTGACAACTAATAGATAATATGGTATCTGTTGCTACGTGAATAGCAATATTGTAGATAATACAATAGCCCTTAAATTATCGTCGCCTTTTGAGGTAAAGGAACGCCTTCGGATACGTGTGAAGGCGCGAAGGCTCGCCGCCAATTTAACACAAGACGGCTTGGCAAAGCGCGCCAACGTCAGCCTCGGCACTCTGAAACATTTCGAACGAACCGGCGACGCCTCGATGGAATTCGTTGTTGCCATTGCTTTCGCACTGGGTGCCGAACGCGAATTTGAAGAGCTGTTTCGTCCAAGCTCCTACAAAACGACCGATGACGTCATTGAGCAAAAGACCCGACGCCGAGGCCGACGCAAATGAATGGCTACGCTAAATACAAAACCGTCGAAAAACTGACTGTTTCGTTCGATCTCGAGGGCGCCGTCATGCCCATCGGCAACCTGGCCTGGAGCGCCAAGGACAGGCGCGCCTATTTCGAATTCGATCGCAGCTTCATCGACCGTAACTTACCGATTTCCCCGTTCAAACTACCGCTGAAGAGCGGCCTCGTCGAAGCTCCACCAACGCCCTTCGGCGGGCTCCATGGCCTCTTCAACGACAGCTTGCCCGACGGCTGGGGACGATGGCTGCTCGATCGGCAGCTTCGAAAACACAACTATAACAAAGATGAGCTAACGCCGGTCGATCGGCTGACATATGTCGGCGCCCGCGGCATGGGCGCTCTGCATTACCAACCAGAAAATCTATTCAGAGACCCTGAGACCGGTGACGAGATCAATCTCGACTGGCTCGCGATCCAGGCTGAGCGGTTTCAAGACGAGTTCGACGAGGCGGACATCGACGTCTTGTACGACATGCAAGGTGCGTCGGGCGGCGCAAGACCAAAAATTATGATTGGCTTCAAACCTTCAAACGGGCGGATGGTCGCCGACGTCGGCAAACCATTGCCGCAAGACTTCGAGCATTGGATCATTAAATTTCGATCCAAGACAAATGACCCTGCCGAGATCGGCGCCGAAGAATACGCCTATTCTTTGATGGCAAAGGCGGCAGGTGTCTATATGCCCGAAACGAAACTGCTGATGACCCCCAAAGGCAAATATTTCGCCGTTCGTCGCTTCGATAGGACGTCCAAGGGTAATTTACATATTCAGACGGCCAGCGGCCTGCTCGAGGCCGATCACAACGTGCCCCAGATCGACTACGACACGCTTCTCAAAATGACTCGGGTTCTCACGCGGGACGATGAAGGCGTTCGACAGGTCTTCAGACGAATGACTTTCAATGTGCTCGCCCGGAATCGAGACGACCACTCGAAGAACCACGCCTTTGAGATGCCCGCTGATGGGATATGGAAGCCGACCCCAGCTTACGACCTCACCCTTTCTGCTGGACCTGGGGGCCAGCATAGTCTCGCTATCGCCGGTGAGGGAAAAAATCCCCAGCATTCGCACATTTTAAAGGAGGCGGCCGAAGCGTCCGTTTCGAAGGGCGATGCAGACGCGATGTATGAGCAAGTGCTGCAAGCCGTCAACAAATGGCCCGACCATGCAGAGCGGGCCACGCTGTCGGATCGACGCATGGCAGAGATCGATTATTTACTGAATCATCGTGGACAACCGCCAAAAGGCGGCGTCAAGCTGGCAACACACGCGTAACTTCAGCGAACTTCAACATCAAATGATCTCCGAGGCGGCAGCGGCCGACAGCAGGATCGGCCGGCTTACTCGACGTGTTTTACGCCAAGCACATCGAGTCGTCCGGGCCGCTACAGGGCTGTACAGAGCGTTTAGGGTATCGTTCAGCGCCTACCGGCCTTCACAGATCAACCCGTGTAAAGGCCTTTCAGTGCCGCGCCTTTACACCGGAAAGAACGCCTGAGAACAGTTTCGTGTGGAGCGGTGGCGGGGCAAGTGGGATTCTAAACGAACGTACAGTTCGACAAAGCCACGACCCCTCGTGCGAGGACCTCCTTGCAAAAACCGTAAAAATCGGTAATTTTTTGCACGGAAGTCGGGTGCTAAGTGCTGGCGCGCCCGGAGAGATTCGAACTCCCGACCCCCAGATTCGTAGTCGGGGGAGATCGTTCAGTCTCCGCTCCATGTGACGGAATAAATATCGAATGGGCGATCCTTGAGGTTCTGCACGGTACCTCCCTGACGCGCCGCACGCAGGCTGTCGAGCTGCAGATCGGCGATCGACACCATCTCGACATTAGGCGTCGTGTCAAATGCAATACCGTCGCGCGCAAATGGAAAATCGCACGGCGTCAGCACGCAGCTTTGAGAATACTGAATATGCATGTTCTCGACCTTCGGCAGGTCGATCAACTTGTGAGGCAGGATTACCTCAAGATGGGGACGGGTTGGTTGTGTCCCGTCCCCGGAGGTTCTGGTTTGCCCGGCTACACTCCCACGCAGCGGGCAAACCGCCCCCCCTTGGTGTCAGGCCTTGGTGTCAGGCCTTGCCGGTCGGCAGGGCAACGAACATCGTGCCCTTGGCGGTCTTCACTCGCATCAGCACATCATGCTTGCCGTTGGTACGCGCTTCTTTAATCGCATTGCGCACGTCACCAACGTTCGCGACCTGCTTACCGCTGACGTCGAGGATGATGTCACCGGTCTGCATGCCATGCTCGGCCGCCGGGCCATCGGGATCGACCCCGACCACCGCAACTCCCTTGCCGCCGGCGCCGGCGACGTCGGCTGCCGGCGCAAGCGAGAGGCCAAGATGCGTCACGCCGCTTTTGGAGCCTTGACTGTTTGTCTCGGCCTTGGCCGTGCGTTCACCCGGCATCTTGCCGAGCGTCAGGTCCATGACCTTCATTTCACCGTTGTGCAGCAGCGTCAGCTTGACGCTGGTGCCGGGGGCCATCATTCCGATCGTTTGCGCGAGCTCGCGTGAGTCCTTGACCGGCTTGCTGTTGACGGCGGTGATCACGTCGCCCGCCTCGATGCCCGCTTTCGCGGCTGGGCTTGCCGGCTGCGGCTGATCGACGATTGCGCCCTCGGCCCTCTTCAAGCCGAGGCTTTCGGCGATGCCAGCCGTGACCGGCTGGATCTGAACACCGAGCCAGGCGCGATTGACGTAGCCGTGTTCCTTGAGCTGAGCCACGACCATCTTCGCGGTTTGCGCCGGAATATCGAAGCCGATACCGACCGAGCCGCCGGACGGTGAGAAGATGGCGGTATTACTGCCGATCACATTGCCATTTTCGTTGAACGCCGGGCCGCCGGAGTTGCCTTTGTTGATCGGCGCGTCGATCTGAATGTAGTCGTCGTAGGGTCCGGCGCCGATGTCGCGCCCGCGCGCTGACACGATGCCCGCGGTGACGGTGCCGCCGAGGCCGAACGGATTGCCCACCGCAACCACCCAGTCGCCGACGCGCGGCTCATGCTCGGCAAACTTCACATAAGCGAATGTCTTGTTTGACTCGACCTTGATCAAGGCAAGATCGGTCTTCGGATCGGTGCCGATCACTTTGGCCTTGTAGATTGTGCCGTCGTCGGTTTTGACCTGCACGGTCTTGGCGTGGTCAACGACGTGGTTGTTGGTCACCGCGTAGCCGTCCGGTGAGATGAAGAAGCCGGAGCCCTCGCCGGTGAGGATCTGTTTGCCTTGCGGCATGCCGTTCGGCATTCCCTGCATTCCGAACTGCTGGAAGAATTTTTGCAGACCCGGCGGAATCTGGTTGTTGCTTTCTTTCTGTTCCATGCCGGTCACATTGTCCGTTTGTTCGATTTTGACGCGGACCGAGATGACGGCCGGCTTGACCTTGGCGACCAGGTCGGCAAATCCGGCGGGCGCCATCGCCGCATCCGCCGCGCGTGCCACCGACGTCCATGACGGAAGGCTCAGCGTGCCGTAGCTTGACGGCGCCACGGCGACCATGGCGATGCCGAGGCCGGCCACAGAGGCAAGAAGCGCGAGCCGACGCAAGGAGAGACTTTTTGGTTTCGCGGAGTGAGGCGAATTTGTTTGAGTCATGTCGTTATCTCCATCATGGATTAAATTTGTGAATGGGCATGGTGATTAAGTACAAATAGCGGGCGGACATTACGGGGGCCTGTCGCGAAAATTTAAACTTCGTAATGAAATTGGTTCGCTGTCTTTAAGTCGCCGTTTCTTGCACACGATCGCGTGAAGAGTAGTCAGGGCCGAACGAATCTTGGTTGTGGGAAGAATCGCGCCGACGCGCTGTCGTTGAGCAAGGAAATCGTAATGCGCCACGAATTTTTGCGCGCTTCGACGCGCCGCTGAACGTGCGCCTAAAGATTCCCCGTCAGCTGAAGTATCACGCCGATAATCGCACTGGTGGATCGAGCGATGAGTTGCGAAATAAAACTCAGATCGAGACCGAGCTGGGCGCCAAGTAAAGGCAGCAGGATGAGCAGGCTGATAAGAAGAAGCAGGCCATAAGGCTCCAAGCGTGAAAACCGAGTCGCCAGCGCCTTGGGAAGCAGGCCGACGACGATGCGACCGCCGTCTAGCGGCGGCAGCGGCAGCATATTAAAAACCGCCAAGACGACATTGATGAGAAGCGCATTCTTGAGGTTCTCGGCAAGCCATCGCGCTGTCGTAGCCGGGGCATAATCAATGAGGTGAAAAGCCAACGCGGCAATCGTGGCCAGAAGCAAATTCATGCCCGGGCCGGCCGCCGCAACCAAAATCATCCCAAGGCGCGGACGACGCAACGCCCGAAAATTGACCGGAACCGGCTTGGCGTAGCCGAAAAGAAACGGCGAGCGGAGCAGCAGCAAGATTGCCGGCAGCACAATCGTTCCGAACGGATCAATATGCTTCAACGGGTTGAAGCTGACGCGACCCCGGCGCCATGCGGTATCGTCTCCCAAGAGGCGCGCGACGAAGCCGTGCGCCGCTTCATGAAACGTTATTGCGATAATAACCGGTAAGAACCAAACCGATACTTCGCTGGCAATAATATTAAGTTGCTGCATGGCCGGACCGCTCTACTCCGCTAGTCGCGCCAGCGCGGGCCGGCAAGCGACTGAACGCACGCTCATCACTTTAAACGGTATGGACAAATACTTTAAAGCGGTATGGACAAATCGAAGTGCAATGATCAAGTTATAATTGCGTCGATTTGATCGGGCGCAAATTGGGGCGACGTCAAACGGATGGTGGAGGCTGCCATGGGCAGCAGGCCTTTGACTTCGACCAACACTGCTTCTGCTGAAACAACTCGCCGCGACTTTTTGTATATTGCCACGGCGGCTGTGGGCGGCGTTGGCGCCGCTGCGGCGATTATCCCGCTGATCGACCAGATGAACCCGGATGCTGCGACAATTGCCGCGGGAGCGCCGGTCGAATTCGATTTAAGCAAAGTCGAGCCAGGTCAGCAGGTCCAGGCGCGCTGGCGCGAGCGGCCGATCTTTATCCTCCACCGCACGCCGCAGGTTCTTCAAACGCTGCAAAACCCCGAACTGCTGGATAGATTGTCTGATCCCCAATCGAGTGAACATCAGCAACCGCCCTATGCCGATAACTGGCATCGTTCAATCAAGCCTGAGTACGGCGTGCTAGTCGGAATCTGCACGCATCTCGGTTGTATCCCGCTATTCGAGCCCTCGCCAAACGCAACACAACCAGCCGCCAACTGGCTGGGTGGATACTTTTGTCCCTGCCATGGATCAAAATATGATCTGGCTGGGCGCGTATTTAGCGGCGTTCCCGCGCCGTATAATTTGCCGGTTCCGCCTTACCATTTCATAACCGACACGAAGATTCGAATCGGAGAAAATCCGCCCAACGTCAATTTTGATTTTGGCTCAATTCGCCAAATATGACCTGCGAAGCTGGGCAATCCTCTTTTGCACCCGAGATGACGGCACGTCCCAACGACACCGCCATTAAATCTTCGTAAACACACGGTCGCGCAGGAAAGTCCCGTCACGCTTCGCACTGGCCGGTTTGCGCCATGAACGGCCGCTTGGATCGCCGACGGCTACATTTCCAATCATTAATTTGACGCCCTCGCATCAAAGTAGTGAGAATCGAAGCGACAATGATGAGATTGCGTCACGAAGGCGGCTGCGAACTTTGGCTAATATCCAGATTGCCAAGAAAGCGCTACCCCTCGCTTGATCGCTAACGCAGACGAGTGCGCGACGCGAAGCGCAAGATGAACGCTTATGAACCTGCTCACGCTATTTCTTGCGTCCACGGCGATATGTCTCGGCGTAGCATTGGCCGCATTTGGGAGCATTTACTTAGGAGTTTTGATCGCGCTCACCGCGATCATTATTGCCTGCTGGCAGAAACTAGGAAGACATTTATCAAGCACCGTTGACATGCGAGGCCAGCAAAAGACACTTGATCAAACGCGGCCGGGTCCCGACGCTACCTTTTCAAACGGCACCATACAAAAGCTTATTCCCGCTCTAATTGGAGCGGTATTCGGCGCCGCTCTTGTCCTGTTGGCGGCCACATCAGGTTTTTTTCCGAATTTGTCGAGTGCGATTGCACAGCCCGCCACAAGCATTTCAAACGACTATCAGGCGCTGGAGCTATTTGGAAAAGTCTTCGACATCGTGCGGGCCGATTATGTCGACAAGCCTGACGATGCAAAACTAATTGCATCGGCGATTAACGGCATGGTCGGCGGCCTCGATCCGCATTCGAACTATATGGATGCGAAAAGCTACGGCGAGATGCAGGTTGACACGAACGGTCAGTTCGGCGGCCTCGGTATGGAAGTCACGATGACGGACGGCCTCGTCAAGGTGGTGTCCCCGATCGACGACACGCCTGCATCAAAGGCCGGCATTTTGGCCGGCGATATCATCACGCGAGTCGACGACGAACCGATCACAGGCTTGGCGCTTGACGCTGTCGTCGCAAAACTGCGGGGACCCGTTGGAAGTCAGGTCAAGCTGGAAATCAGCCGCAAGGATCAAGCCAACCCGATCGACGTTACGCTTACCCGCAAAACTATTAAAGTCCGCTCGGTGACCGATCGCGACGAGGGAGATAATGTTGGATATATCCGGATCACACAGTTCAGCGAACCGACGACCGACGAATTGAAAGCCGCGATTAAGGATCTTGCCGGCAAAATTCCGGATGCGCAGCTCAAAGGCTTTATTCTCGACCTGCGAAACAACCCAGGTGGCCTGCTCGATCAGGCCGTGTCGGTATCCGACGCTTTTCTCAAGCAAGGTGAAATCGTTTCAATGCGCGGGCGTGCTCCGGATGAATCGCAGCGCTTCGATGCCAAGGCGGGCGATCTTACTCACGGCAAGCCGTTGATCGTCTTGATCAATGGCGGGTCGGCGTCGGCTGCGGAAATCGTTGCCGGGGCACTTCAGGATCAAAAGCGCGCAACGATCCTCGGCACGCGGTCATTCGGCAAGGCCTCGGTGCAGACCATTATTCCGCTTGGCGACGGTGACGGGGCGCTTCGTCTCACGACGGCACGCTATTACACGCCTTCCGGCCGTTCGATCCAGGCGCAAGGCATCACGCCAGACATCGAGGTGCTCGAGCAGGTACCCAAGGATGTTGCAGCGCGCATGTCTTCGGTAAGCGAGGCAACGCTGCGAGGACACCTCAAAGCTCAAGGAGCCGAGGAGAAAGGCTCGCAATCTTATGTGCCGCCGGACCGCAGAGACGACAAGGCTTTACAGACGGCGTTGGCTTTGTTGCGCGGCACGCAGACCAACCCGGCATTCCCGGCGAACCCGAAACAAGCTCGCGCGAATTAATCTGAACGCGGGCACGGCCCGTCTGCTCTCAGCGCAAGTTGTAAAAGAAACGACAGCACGGTAGCGATGTCGAATGTCGCGTTGCGCTTGCGTATCGGATGGTCGCGCCGCTAATATCATACGTAGCGATTATCAATTTTGAAAATACGGACGTATTTTCTACGCTGACGCGCAAGGGCCTGCCGTCAACGGCAGGCCGAACGGACGTCCGGCGGAGCAACGCCGGCGCGATCGAAACCAGTTTCCGGAGGAACATCATGCCAATTTCACGCCGCCGCCTGCTCGTTACCGCCGCCCTCGGCTCGGCCGCGGGCTTCATGCCGCGTTCGGCTTTCGCCGCCTATCCGGACCGGCCGATCCATTTGATCGTGCCATTCGCCGCCGGCGGCAATGCCGACATTGTCGGCCGCCTGGTCGGCGACCAAATGTCGAAGGCGCTCGGCCAGCCGGTGGTCGTGGAAAACCGCGGCGGCTCCGGTGGCGGCATCGGCGCACTCGCCGTGGCAAAGGCCGAGCCGGACGGCTACACGCTACTGGTCGGCTCGAACGGCCCGCTCACGGTCAATCCCTTCGTGCACGCCAATCTCGGCTACGATCCGCTCAAGGACTTCGCTCCCGTGGCGCTCACCAGCTACGTGCCGCACGCCCTCATCCTGAGCAACAACGTCGCCGCCAAGAACATCGCCGAGCTGATCGCCCTTTCGAAGAAAGCGCCGGTCACCATAGCCACCAGTGGCGTCGGCAGCGCCTCGCACATGACGCTCGAGCGCTTCAAGGCGGCGACCGGCGCCAATATCACGCACGTGCCCTATCGCGGCGGCGGCGCCATGATGCCCGACCTGATCAGCGGCACTGTGAACGGCGCGATGACCGAATTCTCCACCGCGCTGCAACTGCATAAAGGCGGCAAGGCGCACATCATCGCGGTGGCGGCGGCGCATCGATCCAAGCTCGCGCCCGACATCGCCACCTTCGAGGAAGAAGGCGTGAAGGGTTTCACCGCCGAGAGTTATATCGGCATTGTCGCGCCGGCGAAGACGCCGCCGGCCATCGTCGCACAATTGCAGAAGGCGGTGGAAAAAGGCCTCGCCAACGGCAGCCCGGCGGCGGTGCGGTTGATCTCGCTGGGCGCCGAGGTCGCAACACCCGAACAGATGACGTCGGCCGGCTTTGCCGCCTTCATCAAGAACGACTACGCGCACATGAAAGAAGCCGCCAAGCTCGCCGGCATCGTTCCGAAATGAGCGGTGCGCTGCCGGCCGGGGCCTGCGACTGCCACTGCCATGTGTTCGGCCCGGCCGCGCGGTTCCCTTATGCGCAACCGCGTAGCTACACGCCCGATGACGCGCCGCTTGATGCCTATCTCGCTCTGCTCGACCGCCTCGGTTTCGACCGCGGCGTGCTGGTGCAGCCTTCCGCCTATGGCCGTGACAACACAGCGATGCTCGACGCGCTGGCCGCCGAGCCCAAGCGCCTGCGCGGTGTGGCGGTCGGCGGCGCCGAGCTGAGCGCGCAAACCCTCAAAGCCTGGCACGCCGCCGGCATACGCGGGCTGCGCGCCAACGAATTCAGCCGCGACGGCAAGCTTTATTACCAGAACGGTGTCGGCCTCAAGGAGATCGAGCCCTTGTTGCCCAAGCTCGCCGATCTCGGCTGGCATTTGCAACTCTGGATCGACGCGCGCGACCTGCCGGACATGGCGGCGGCGCTCGAGCGCGTGCCGGTGCCGGTGGTGGTCGATCACATGGGACGGCTTGAATATCATCACGGCACCCACAATCCCGGCTTCCAGGCGCTGCTGCGCGGGGTCGGCGAGGCAAAGCTATGGGCAAAGCTGTCAGGCACCTACCGCCTTGGCGCGACTGCGCCCGACTACGCCGAGGCCCGCCCGTTCCATGACGCGCTCGGTGCGGCCAATCCGAACAATCTTGTCTGGGGCACCGATTGGCCGCACTCGCGCCCCGAGGGTCCGGTGCCGGACGCCGCGCGGCTTTTGGCGGTGTTCCTCGATTGGACCAAGCAAGCGGCGCTGCGGCGGGCGATCCTCAGCGACAATCCGGCGCGGCTATATGATTTTCCCGGCGCCTGAATGCGCCGCGGTCAGAGCGCAGCGGCCAATTTCGGCTCTTCGCCTATGTGCCGCGGCTTGGGCACGTAGAACTCGCCGAGCTGCTGCATCGGCCGCGGTTTGAACACGATCGACATCAAGCGGTCGCGCAGCGCCTTGGGCGAGGTCGGCTTGATCAGGAATTCGTGCACGCCGGCACGCATCGCCTCGACCACGGAGGAGCGTTGGGCGCGGCAGGTCAGCATGATGATCGGAATGTTGGGGCGCGGAAACACGCCGGGCGAGCGCACGATGCGCATGATTTCAAGGCCGTTGAGCACCGGCATGTCCCATTCGAGCACCATGACGTCGGGGTTGCAGTTGCGGATCGCTTCCAGCGCGGCGAGCCCGTCGGCGACTTCCGTCACCGACTTGGCGCCGAGATTCATCAGCATGGCGCGCGTGAGTCGGCGCATGTAGGTATTGCTGTCGACGATCAGGATATCGAGGCCCTGGATCAACGGCTCAATCGACTTGTTACGCATGGGCCGGCGGCTCGCCTCGTTCTGACTAGACAGTCTAACGGGTGAGAGACTGCATTTTCGCTAAGCCAAGCCATTCAATTTGTCTCAATTGTCGGTTGTACGAAATGCGGCCGCCTTGTCGTGTGCTGAACAAGGTATTACCGCTACGTTAAAGCCCCCTAACCAGGCGATTGCGATGAAGCTGCCCGGCCCCGACCATCCGATCACCATTGCGCGCAACGCCAAGCGCGTGCGCGTTCGCTTCGGCGGCATGGCGATCGCCGATACCACGCACGCGCTGACGCTGCGCGAGGCGAGTTATGCCCCTGTGCACTATATTCCGCGCGCCGATGTCGCCATGGCCCTGCTCAAGCCGACGGCGCATACGAGCCATTGCCCCTATAAGGGGAACGCCAATTATTTCTCGATCGTGGCGGGCGGAAAAACATTGGACAATGCCGTATGGAGCTATGAGACGCCTTATCCGGCGATGGCCGAGATCGCGGGCTATCTGGCGTTTTATCCAAGCCGGGTCGACAAGATTGAGGAAGGCTGAGGCTTCGTCACGGCCGATCTTGATCGGGCCATGGCAGTCTAATCTCAGTGCATCCGCGGCGCCTTGAGGAATTTCGCGCGGTCGGATGAATTCACCCGTACCTCGAAGGTGACGCCGTCGCGATAGAGCGTGAGCGGCACTTCGACGCCGGCCGCGCCGAGCGCCCAGACCTTGCGGTAGAAGGCGGCGAGGCTCGACACGTTCTCGCCCTTGACCGCCAGAATCACGTCGCCGGTTTTCAGTTCGGCGCGCGCCGCCGGGCCCTTGGGCGCGATGCCGACCGCCACGACCTTGTCCTCGATCTCGGTCGAATAGATCCCGAGCCATGGCCGCGCCGGCCGGTTGACGCGGCCGAATTTGCGCAGATCGTCGAGGATCGGCTTCAGCAGATCGATCGGCACCACCATATTGAGATGCTCGTTCTTGCTCCCGCGCGCGCGTTCGAGCTGCAGCGAGCCGATGCCGATCAGCGCGCCCTCCGCCGAGATCAGCGCGGTGCCGCCCCAATTGGGATGCGCCGGACTGGTGAAGATCGCCTCGTCCAGCACGTATTCCCAGTAGCCGGCGAATTCCTGTTTGGCGGCGATGCGGCCGGCGAGCGAACGGGTGCGCCCGCCGGCGCCGCCGATCACCACGCGCTCGCCGATTTCCGCCGTTGCCGATGTGCCGAGCGGCAAGGTCGGCAGGCCATGACGGCCGAGCACCTGCACCAAGCCAAAGCCGGTCGCCTGGTCCTGGCCCAGCGCATGGCCCTCGATCACGCGGCCGTCGCCGAGATGCAGCCAGACCGTCGCCGCCTCGGTGATCAGATAGCCGATGGTCAGCACCAGGCCGTCGTCGATCAGAACGCCATTGCCGGCGCGCTCGGCCCCCAGCGTCTCGACCGTGAAACCGTCCGCCGGAACGATCGAATGCAGGCCCACCACCGCGGAGAGCGCGCGCTCGAGATCGTACGAATAGTCCTCCGCGCGCGGCTGGGCCGAGGGCGACACCTTCCATTCGGTCAACGCGGCCATGCCGGGCTCCTGTTCGTTTCGCTTTTTATCATACGCGCTCCGGCGCGCGCGAAAAGATGGCATCCGGCATGATAGTGTGACATGGCCAAACCATGACCCCGCTCTCCATCCTCGATCTCTCGCCGGTTGCGGCCGGCTCGACCGGCGCCCAGGCGCTGCGCAATTCGCTCGACCTGGCACGGCTCGCCGACGAGCTCGGCTATGTGCGCTATTGGGTGGCCGAACATCACAATCTGCCGGCGATCGCCAGTTCCGCCCCGGAAATCATGATCGGCCAGATCGCCGCCGCCACGACCCGCATGCGCGTCGGGTCGGGCGGCGTGATGCTGCCCAACCATGCCCCTTTGATGGTGGCCGAGCGATTCAAGGTGCTGGAGGCGCTGTTTCCCGGGCGCATCGATCTCGGGCTCGGCCGTGCGCCGGGCACGGATGGCCCGACCGCTTACGCGCTTCGCAGCCGGCTCGATCGCCGCGAGGGCGATGATTTCCTGGAGCGGCTGCATGAGCTGACCTTGTGGGAGACACGCGATTTTCCACCCGGCCATCCCTACAACAACGTGGTGGCGATGCCCGACGACTCGCCGTTGCCGCCGATCTGGCTGCTCGGTTCGAGCGACTACAGTTCGGAGCTCGCGGCGCAAGTCGGGATGGGCTTTGCCTACGCCCATCACTTCGCCATGCACGACGCCGTC
>JBOHII010000494.1:0-4782 GCA_050725955.1 Pseudolabrys sp.
TACGACATGGTCAAGGCGGTCGAGCGCGGCATGCGCATCGAGGGCATTCGCCTGCTGCGCAAAAGCGGCGGCAAATCCGGCGATTATCGCGCCGAGGATTTCACCGAATGAGCGGCCCACTGATGCCCGTCGCCGAGGCCTTGCAGCGCGTGCTGGCCGACGCGCGGCCTTTGCCCGCCGAGACGGTCGCGCTGAAGGAAGCGCGCGGTCGTGTGCTCACCGAGGACTTGACCGCGCAACGCACCCAGCCGCCCGCCGCGGTCTCAGCCATGGACGGTTACGCCGTGCGTTCAACCGATGTGGCGCAGGCGCCGGTCAAGCTGAAGCTTATCGGCGAAGTCGCCGCCGGGCACCCGTTCGATGGCGAAGTCAAGGCGGACGAGGCCGCACGTATCTTCACCGGTGGCGTGATGCCCAAGGGCGCCGACAGCGTGGTGATCCAGGAACTCACCGTCCGCGAGGGCGACTTGGTGACAATTCAGAAACCGACCGCCAAGGGCCGCAATGTACGCGCGCAAGGCATCGACTTCACGCAGGGCCAAATACTGCTGCGTCTGGGCCGCCGGCTCACCGACCGCGACCTGATGCTGGCCGCGGCGATGAATTACCCGGCGTTGAGCGTGCACCGCCGACCCAAGGTTGCGGTTCTCGGCACCGGCGACGAGCTGGTGGCGCCGGGCGGCGCGCCGGCACCCGGCGAGATCGTCTATTCCAACGGCTTTGCGCTGATCGACATGGCGGCGAGCGAGGGCGCCGAAGTGCGCGACCTCGGCATCGCGGCCGACCGCGTCGAGGCGATCGCGGCGGCGGTGCGCCGGGCACGCGATTGGGGCGCCGATATCCTGCTGACCAGCGGCGGCGCCTCGGTCGGCGAGCATGACCTGGTGCAGCGGGCGCTTGCCGGTGAAGGGCTCGAACTGTCGTTCTGGCGGGTGGCGCTGCGTCCCGGCCGGCCGATGATGCATGGGCGGCTCGGCGCTATGCAGGTGTTGGGCGTGCCGGGCAACCCGGTGTCGTCTTACGTCTGCGCCTTCCTGTTCCTGGTGCCGCTGGTCCGGCGGCTCGCCGGCCGCACCGACGTCGAGCGCGTCCCCGAGCCAGCCCGGCTCGGCTGCGACCTGCGCGCCAATGACGAGCGGGCCGACTACCTGCGCGCGACCCTGTCCAGCGGCCCTGGCGGGCCGATTGCGACCCCACTGCCCAGCCAGGACAGCTCGCTGATGGCGCCGCTGGCCCAGGCCGACTGCCTGTTGATTCGCGAGCCCAACGCACCGGCAGCGGTGGCCGGTTCACCCTGCGTCATCCTTAAGCTAGGCCTTTAGCGGCCTTTCGATTTTTTCACTCCAAATTAAATGGTTGCAGAACACATATCGAACAGATAGTGTCCGTTCATGATTTGTTTCTGGCCTGATGCCCTTGCGGGCACCGCCGGAGGCGCCAAACGAGAGACCTGGGGGAAGACGCCTATGCTGACCCGCAAACAGTTCGAACTCCTGCGCTTCATCCACGAGCGGCTGACCGAGGCGGGCGTGCCGCCATCCTTCGATGAAATGAAGGACGCCCTCGACCTGCGTTCCAAATCCGGCATTCATAGGCTGATCACGGCGCTGGAGGAGCGCGGCTTCATCCGCCGCCTGCCGAACCGGGCGCGCGCCATCGAGGTGATCAAGCTGCCCGACTCGGTCGCCCACGGAATCAATGGCGGCAGTCGCACGCGCGGCTTCAATCCGAGCGTGATCGAGGGCGACCTCGGCCGCGTGCGGCAGACCTCGGAAGACGACAATAGCGGGCGTCCGATCGCGGTGCCGGTGATGGGCCGCATCGCCGCCGGCACGCCGATCGAGGCAATCCAGACCCGCAGCCACGTCATCAACATGCCGGCCGACCTGCTCTCGGCCGGCGAGCATTTCGCCCTCGAAGTGCGCGGCGACTCGATGATTGAGGCCGGGATTCTCGACGGCGATATTGCGCTGATCCGGCGCTTGGAAGCCGCCGAGACCGGCGACATCGTCGTTGCGCTGATCGACGACGAGGAAGCCACGCTCAAGCGCTTCCGCCGGCGCGGCGCCTCGATCGCGCTTGAGCCCGCCAACACGGCTTACGAGGTGCGCATCCTGCCGCCCAACCGGGTGCGCATCCAGGGCAAGCTGGTGGGCCTGTTCAGGCGCTACTAGTCGCCTGCCTCCAGATCCTCCGTCTTCGGCGTTGCGTCGGGCGCGGCTCGGCGCGCCGGTGTCGATGTGCGTTCGACGTCGCGCGGTCCGCGCGTCCACGGCCGCTCATAGCCGGCCGGCCGCGCGGCGCTGAGCGCAAAACGATCGCCCACCCGGCGCAGCGCCATAGCGCCGTTCTCCCGCCAAGCCTTGCGGTCGATCAGCAGCGCGTGGCAGGCGCCCGGCGCTTCCCGCGGCGAAATCACCACGGCGGCGAGCGCGCAGTCCTCGGCAAAGGCTTCGACCGACAAGGCAAACGACACCGGCCTTCCGTCGGTCAGACGGCCGACGCAGCCGATGGCGTCGCAGGCCACGCCGTCGTGCAGGCTCACGTCCTTGGGATTTCGCCCGTCGCCGTCGGCCATCAACCATTCCTTGATGGCGAAGGTGTCGCGGCCGCTGTGCAGGATCGCAAGCTTGCCGTCGCGGCCGCGGACGGCTGCGGCCTCGCCGTCGGCAGCGATGAGCACATCGGGCCGCGGCAGCGCCATGACCCAGAGGCATGCGGCGAGCGCCAGTACGGCGCCGCTCCAACGCAACGGCGAGCGCAGTAAGCAGAGCAGCAACAGCCCGGCGGTCGCCAGCAGCAGCGGCCCGGTGCCGAAGGCGTGGATATGGCCGACCGCGCCCGGCAGATGCGCGACCCACAGCACCACCGCGATCATCCAGTCGACGCCGTCGCCCATCAGTTTCCAGAACACGGCGTCGAACCCGAACGGCAGCGTCAGCACGCCGAGAATGCCCATCGGCATTACCCAGGCGGAAATGACCGGCATCGCCAAAAGATTGGCGAGGACCCCGTAAGGCGCCAGGCGATGGAAATGGAAGGCCGAATAAGGCGTGGTGGCGAGGCCCGCGACAACCGAGGCCAGCACGATGCCGGCGATTTCGCGTCCGCCCCACAGCGCCACGCGCGCACCGTGCGAGGTGTCGGCATTGGCGCGCCACGGCAGGCCGTATTGATAGGCCGCGATCAGCGCCAGCGCGGCCGCAAACGACATCTGGAAGCTCGGATGCACGACCGCTTCCGGCGTAAAGAGCAGCACGACGAAAGCGGCGATGGCGATGGTACGGAAGGTCAAGGCCGGCCGGTCCAGCATGACGCCCACGAGCACGATGCCGATCATGATGAAAGCGCGCTGGGTCGATACGCTTGAGCCGGACAGCACCAGGTAGAAGGCCGCAGTGACGAGCGCGGCCGCGGCCGCCCATTTCTTGATCGGGTAGCGGCTGGCGAGCGAAGGGACCAACGCCAGCCCTGCGCGGATGAAAAAGAACACGATGCCCGCGACCACCGCCATGTGATAGCCTGAGATCGCCAGCACATGCGCGAGGCTCGACACATAGAAGGCGTCGCTGACGGGGTCGGAAATGGCGTTGCGCTTTCCCGTGATCAGCGCCGAGGCGATCGAACCGCGGTCGCCGGGCAGCAAGGCGTGGATGCGGCGATTGATGCCCTCGCGTAAGCCGTCGAGCAGTGAGGCATAGCGCAGCCATAGGCCGGGCGCCTGCGGCGGCGGCACGGTCTTGACCCTTCCCAGCACAAAACCGGAGGCGCCGAGCGAGGAGAAATACATCTCGCGCGCAAAGTCGTAACCGCCGGGGCGCAACGGCGCGAGCGGCGGCGCCAGATGCGCCTTGAAGGAAACGAAACTGCCGACCGCCGGCGCCGTGCCCTTGCGCACGGCGACGCGCAGGCGCTGCGGCGCGGCGCCAAGCCGGCGCGCCTCGATCGTGCTTACGCGCACCACGATGCGGTCGCTGCGCGCGCGTTCCTCGCGCGTCTCGACAAAGCCACTGACCGACGCGGTGAGCGGGAACGCCAGCACAGGATGGGCAACGCGCGCGGTCTGCAAAGTGGCGGTGGCAAAGCCTGCGGCCACGGCGGCAAAGCCGAGCGCGATCGCAAAGCTGACGGCGTTTCGGCGCGCCAAATACGCCGCCACCACGCCGGCGAACGCCGCGCCTGCCGCTGCCCATGCGGCAGGCTCACGATCGGCGGCGAAATAGACGACAATGCCGAAGCCGAAACCGACCGGCAGCCAGGGCGCCAGTCGCCCCGGCGCGACTTCGGCCGCCGCCCACTGTGAAAGCAGACGGGCGAGCCAGGCGGCGCCCTCGGCGAGCCAGTCCGGCCACAGCAGGCCGGCGCGCCGCCGCGCGGCGTCAATCTCGACCGCCCAGGCTTTGGCGCGCGATCTCGTCGGATGCGGCTCTGCCATGACGCCCCCAAGCACGGATGCTCAACCGCCCTCAAACGCGGATGCGCAAGCGCCATGCTACGTCAGCCGCCGCTTGTGGCTAGGAGAACGGTTGTGAACTACCCCACTGTCATTCCGGGGCGCGCCGAAGGCGCGAACCCGGAATCCAGATCAGGAACTCTGGGCAAGGTTCTGGATTCCGGGTTCGCTCGCTTCGCGAGCGCCCCGGAATGACGATCAGCCCGCCGCTTTCTCTTTCGCCACGTCCTTGGCGAAGGTGTCGCGCAGGCCGATGGTGCGGTTGAACACCAACTTGGTCGGCGTCGAATCCGGATCGAGGCAGAAGTAACCGTTGCGCTCGAACTGCA
>JBOHII010000495.1:0-5790 GCA_050725955.1 Pseudolabrys sp.
GTCCTGGACCGCCTGATGTAGCGCGGCCTGGTTGTCGGCGATGACGGAGTTGGCGTTGTTCAATGTGTCGCGCACCGCCTTCATCAGATCCTGGCTGGCGGCCGGGTCGGCCTTCAGGGTTGGCGGCTCGCCCTCCTCGCGTTCGATCAGCGGCGTCGTGGTCGAGACGCCTTTGAGTGAGACCGAAGCGATGCCGGTCAGGCCGGTAAATTCCAGTCCGACATGCGTGTCGGAGCGGATTGGCGTCGCTTTGTTGACTTGCAGCGTGGCGATGACTTCCGACGGCTTGTCCGGGTTAAGCTGTAGATTGGTTACCTCGCCGACACGAATGCCATTGAACAGCACCGGCCCTCCGCGACTCAACCCGGCTACCGACGTGTCGAAGATTACGCGGTACAGCACGCTCTGCTTCTTTCCGGAAGTATGATGCACCCAGAACACGAAGCCGAACGCGCCAGCGACGACGGCGAACGTGAACAAACCGATCAGGACGTAATTCGCCTTGCGTTCCATCGCTTAACTCCGCTGTTAACTCGCTACTGCAGCTTGCCGCCCCGCGCGCCCGCGCGCGCCGTGGAAATAGGCCCGCAGCCACGGATGCTGGGATGCCAGCATCGTCGCCATCGTGCCCGCCTCGCCGATCTTGCCGTCGCTCAGCACCGCGATGCGGTCGCAGATCGTATGCAGGCTGTCGAGATCGTGCGTCACCATGAAGACCGCCATTTTCGACGTTCGCTGCAATGTCAAAATGAGCTGGTCAAAATCGCCAGCGCTGATCGGATCGAGGCCAGACGTAGGCTCATCGAGAAACAGAATCTCCGGGTCGAGCGCCAGCGCACGGGCGAGCGCGACGCGTTTGATCATGCCGCCGGAAAGCTCCGACGGGTATTTCCGATAGACGTCGGGCTTCAAGCCGACCATTTCCAGTTTAGTGATCGCCATCTCGGTCATCAGACGCTCGGAAAGATCGAGATATTCGTTGATCGGAAACTCGACGTTCTGGCCGGCGGTGAGCGAGGAGAACAGCGCGCCCTGTTGGAACAAGATTCCCCAGCGCCGTTCGACTGCCTGCCGCTGATCCTCGTCGACAAGGTCAAGGTCCGTGCCAAGCACTTCTATGCGTCCTTGCTTCTTCTCCAACAGCCCGATGATCGTGCGCAACAAGACCGACTTACCCGCGCCCGACGCGCCGACGAAACCGAGGATTTCACCGCGATAGACGTCGAGATTGATCCCATTGAGGACGCGATGCGTCTTGAGCTCGACGACGAGGTCGCTGACGCGGATGACCGTTTCGGCCGGAGCGTTTGCCATCGCTACATTCCGATCGACGCAAAAAACATGGCGAAGAGCCCGTCAAGCACGATGACGAGGAAAATCGATTTGACCACCGAATTCGTCGTCCGCTCGCCAAGCGACTCGGCGCTGCCCTGCACCTGCATGCCTTCGACGCAGGCGACGATGCCGATGACCAGGGCCATGAACGGAGCCTTGAGGATGCCGACCTCGAAAGTTTCGATCGAGATCGCCTCGCGTAGCCGCGACAAGAATACTGGCGGCTCGATACCGCCATAGACCCAGCACACCACCCCGCCGCCATAGAGCGCGGCCATCGAGCCGAGAAAGGTCAAGATCGGCACTGCGATGACGAGCGCGACGATACGCGGCAGGATCAACACTTCGACAGGATCGAAACCCATCGTACGCAAGGCGTCGACCTCCTCGCGCATTTTCATCGCGCCGAGCTCGGCGGTGTAGGAGCTGCCGGAACGGCCGGCCACCATGATGCAGACGATCAGCACGCCGACTTCGCGCAGTACCAAGACGCCAACCATGTCGATGACATAAATATCGGCGCCGAACTTACGGAAATGGAAGATGCCCTGCTGCGCAAGGATCGCGCCGATGAGAACGGTGATCAGCAGAATAATCGGTACCGCTTGCCATCCCACGCGCTCGAGATGGTTGATCATTGACGTGAGACGGAAGGTCCATGGGCGTATAGCCACCCGTTTGAGCGCGACGACCAACGAGCCGACCATTTGCGCTAGCCGGACAAAGTCGTCGGCGACCGCCACCATGGTGCGGCCGACGCTTTCCAATGTCGCGATGATGTTGTTCGCCTTGGCCGGGTCAGGCGTCATTTCGTGGGTGCCGGCATGGACCTTCTCGAACAGACCGCGGTAGTCCTCGGGCAATCCGATAATTCTGGTCTCGCAGCCTTGGGTTTTCCACGCGCGCAGCGCGCGCTCCAGGAGCCAGGCGCCATAGGTATCGATTCGATCGATCCGCGCCATATCGAGAGCGATGCTGCGCACCGGCTTGTCGGAGTGGGTGGCCGCGTCAACCTGTGGCTCAAGCGAACGGGCGTATTCGGCCGTCCACGACCCGGCCGCGGCAAGATCAAGGCCGTCGCCGCGTAACTGGCCGCTGATCAAAGTCCCTGCCGTCACGATGCCGCTCCTTCGTCGATGCAAAAGCGTGCCGAACGCGTGGGCAAGCCCCTTTCCGAGCCGGAATGTTCATTGGAGCGGAATTGCCGATGAGTCAGGGCGAGGAGGTCGGCGGCAACGCTGCCGTGGAACTCTGCGGTTGCGCCGCTGGTCGACCGGCAAACGGGGGCCATGACCCACAGCCATAACTCGCGCAAATTTTTGTCCGCCCGATGTCCTCCGCGCACTTCGATAGTTAAATTAACAAATTGGTAAGATTATTAAATGGCCATTTAACGGTTAAGGTTAACGATCCGTTACCCAAGTTCCCTGCGCAATGCACCACGATTAGAGCGAAATCCGCAAAAGCACGCCGTTTCCCAGCCCACAACGCAATTGGATCGGCGCGACCGAAATAAGGCAAGGCGAAAGAGCCAGGCTGGCCGCCAAATTCCACCCTCATTCCCGTTTCGCCGAATAAAAATTGGAAAACCAAATTGCACAACACTTCATGGGCCTGACGCTGCAGGCCCATTAAGTGCGGCGAATTCGCGCGCGGTGTCCTTTTGTCTGCCGTTTCTCCGGATGTCGTACTTCCGCAACTCACTGCATTATGGCACTTTATTTGATGTTTTATTGAGTAGCGCCTTGTGAAGGCGCGCAGGGGGGTCTGGTGGGATTTTCAATCGGTTCCGCGCTGCGGGCAGCGGCGCCCGTCGGGTTTCTTCTGGTGCAGTCCGCCGCGGCGGTTGCGCAATCGACGGAGGCGCCGCCGGTGTTCAATGCGGCGCAAATACCAAACGTCAATCGGATCGGCGCCAACTATACCATTCAGAATCCGGTCCGCAGCGACGGCTTGCTGCGCATTTACGTGCTGACCACACCTTACGGCGAAGTGAAGGTGCAGGGCGATGAAATGTTGCGCATGCGCCTCAACGAACTTCATGCGCTGGCGCTGTTGGAGAAGGTGAGCAGTTCAGATTCGTTCGTCAAGGCGTTGGCGCAGGCCGGCATCAGCCCGGTGGTGTTTGCCGGGCATCTGATCGCCAACCCAATTGGTACCGTCCAAAATACGCTTGCCGGCGTCGGCGGTTTTTTCGGGCGTGTCAGCTCTGGAATCGCCAATTCCGGCAATACGCCGGATGACACGGTCTCCAGTGTACTCGGCGTAACAGACCAGCGGCGCAAACTTGCCGCGGCCTACGGCGTCGATCCCTATACAGATTTTCCTCCGCTCAACGCAAAGCTCGAGCAATTGTCTCAAGCGGCGGCGATGGGTGGCTTGACGGTGACCGCAGCACTTTTTGTAATTCCCGGTGGAGTCGCGGGGCTCGTCGTGTCCAACCTCTCGACCGCCTACAAGCTCAGCGATATCGGCATCGAAGAGCTGGCAAGCAATTATACCGCATCGCAAATTCTCGACTTGAACCGAAAACGGCTTACTGCGATGGGCGTCAACCCGCACTTAACGGAACGGTTGCTCGCAAACCGCAACTATACCCCCATCGATATGGCGGCCATGGTCGCAGCGCTCGATAGTATGCATGGGGTTCGGGATCGCGCGGCGTACGTGGCGTGCGCGGCGGCAGTAGGGGAGCGGGCGATCGCCTTTGTCATGCGCCGACAGGCTGAACTCATGGCGGACGATTATCGGCGGCACCGCGATTACGCCCAATTCGTAGCCTTGGTCGGTTATCCTTACGTCATCACGCGCGAAGGCCGCATCGAAACGGTGGCGCCGATCGATGCGCTGTCCTGGACGCGCGAGACTTCGGCCGGCTTTGCCAGCGTCAATGCCGAGCGCAATCGCATTGCACCTGATGCGCGCGGCGAACTTCGCATTACCGGTCAGGCGACCGCACTGGCCAAGCGATGGTTCAAGGCGCACGGATGGGCCGTGCTGGAACGTCAACGGCCGTGACGGTCAGCGGCGGGCAACCGCGGTTACAAATGTCCGCACGCCGTGTTGGTCGAGCGCGAACAAGGGCAAATAGTGTTGCGCGGCGTCGGCATTGACCATGATGAGCGTTCGATTGTCCAGTATCTGCCATTCGTCCGCAAAGTGCACGGCAAGCACCGCGTGGGTTGTCTGCTCTTTGACGTTGCTTACAATCAATAGGCGCAAATCGTCGGGAGCAATTCCGGACTCACGCAGTGCGACGTACTTCGCGATGGCATAGTCTTCGCAATCGCCGGCTCCGCTGTTCAGGCTCTCAAGCGGTGTCGCCCAATAATCCGCGACACCATACTGCGCCCAATCGCTCATCGGTCGAATACTAAGGTTCACGGCGCGATTGATCTGGCCGAGTAGGGCGCGGCCGTGGTGCTGACGGCCGAGTTCAACAATTGACAAAAGGCGCCGCGCGGCGACCGGACAGGTGCTCGCCTCGGTGCGGCACGCGGCAAGGATCTTTTCTTCGGCGAGAAGTCGAGATTGCAGCTCGCTCCATTTCGCAGATGCGTCGCTGGGCAAAGCCGGCATTGTCGGCAGGCCAAACGGCTCGGCATTCGTCGACGGATACTCTTCGCGGGGCACGCTTTGCTCGGGCATGAGCATGGCAAGGCGCGGCAATGCCGCTTGTTCCGGCTTGTTGCTTTCTGGTGCGACTTGGACGCTTGCCGTCTCGGCCGCGAAGGCATCGATAGCGGGAGGTTCGACGGCGGTCGCCTCGATGGCCGTGGCTAACCCGCTCGGATGCGCATCCGTGGATGCGCCGTGGCAAACGATCACGGCCACGATCAATGAAAAGATCTGCGCTGCTCGCGCGGAAGCCGACATGGTTTAACGCCCCTGCATTCGGAATGTCGGTCGGCTTTGCCGATCCCATTGCCGAAATTTGCAGGACGTTTAGCGCCCTAGCCTTTGCAACCCGGTTAAGAACGGGCGAGAGCAGGCCGTTAAAAATATTGCGGTGAATCAATTCTGAATGAATTGCTTCTATTTCTTTGCACCGATTTAACAGGAGATTGCGGATTGCGGCGCAGATGCAATCCGACTTCGTTGCATTGCGACAGCCTCAGCGTCCGAGCCCTTGGAAAAACCGCGCAATTTGGTGGCGCCGCCAACTAGTGCGTGACGGTTTGCGATCGAACGACTTGACGCAAGACCTTGCCAAAATGATTGCGGGGCAGGGCTGTAATATAATGGACATGGGCTCGGGGAAATCCAGGGAGTTCTTGGTGGAACGCGGCGGTCAGGCGTTGTGAATCAATCGGTGTCGGAATTTCAAAGACGACATGGATATCTTCCTCGCCCTGGTCGTTTTGCATCGAGAATAGGCAAACGCTGACGCCAAATAGTTCGCTCAGCCGTTCCTCGATGGGTGCCGGGGAAAACTTGTCGCCCGCTATATTGATG
>JBOHII010000496.1:0-6278 GCA_050725955.1 Pseudolabrys sp.
ATCGAACAGACCCGCGCCGAGCTCGCCTACGACATCGACGGCGTGGTCTACAAGGTCGACCGGCTCGATTGGCAGGAGCGGCTCGGCTTCGTCTCGCGCTCGCCACGCTGGGCAATCGCGCACAAATTCCCGGCCGAGCGCGCGGTGACCGTGCTCAAGGACATTGAGATCCAGATTGGCCGCACCGGCGCGCTCACCCCGGTCGGCAAGCTCGATCCGGTCGGCGTCGCCGGCGTCATTGTGCAGAACGTCACGCTGCACAACGAGGACTACATCAAAGGCATTGGCGGTGACGGCGAGCCGATACGCGAGGGCCGCGACATCCGCATCGGCGATACTGTCATTATCCAACGTGCCGGCGACGTCATCCCGCAGGTCGTCGACGTGGTGATCGACAAGCGGCCGAGAAGCGTCAGGCCTTATCCTTTTCCGACAAAGTGCCCGTGCCCGTTACATACCAAGGTCGTGCGCGAGGAAACCGCCACCGGCGAGGAGGGCGCGCGCGCCCGCTGCACCGGCGAATTCGCCTGTCCGTTTCAAAAAATCGAGCACCTGAAGCTGTTCGCCTCGCGCCGCGCCTTCGATATTGAGGGCCTGGGCGAAAAGCAGATCGAACTGTTCTTCGAAAAGGAATGGGTGCGGGAGCCGGCCGACATTTTTACGTTGGCGAAAAAGCACAGAAACGAATTGCTGCAAGAGGAAGGCTACGGTGAAACGTCGGTGAAGAACTTGTTCGACGCGATTGAATTGCGTCGCGAGATTTCGCTCGACCGTTTCATCTATGCGCTCGGCATCCGCCACGTCGGCGAAACGACGGCGCTGGCGCTGGCGCGCGGCTATGGCTCCTGGAAAGCGTTCCACGACGCCTGCCTGAAGATCGCCAAAGGCGACGAGGAGGCCGTTGCCGAGATGGATGCGCTCGACCAGATCGGCGAGACCGTGATCGAGAGCACCAAAGCTTATTTCGGCGAAAGCCACAACAAGGGCATTGTCGAGCGGCTGACCAAAGAGGTGACAATCCTCGACGCCGAAAGGCCGAAGACCGACTCGAAAATCGCCGGCAAAACCGTCGTCTTCACCGGCGCGCTGGAAAAGTTGACGCGCGAAGAGGCGAAGGCCCAGGCGGAGCGGATGGGCGCCAAGGCCGCCGGCTCGGTGTCGAAGAAGACGGATTTCGTCGTCGCCGGTCCCGGCGCTGGCTCCAAGCTCACCGAAGCGAAAAAGTTCGGCGTCAAGGTGCTGACCGAAGACGAGTGGCTCAAGCTGATAGGCGGCTAGCCCCGGCGTGCCTTGGCGTCCTGGATCGCCTGCCAAATTTTGCACGGCGTCGCCGGCATGGCGATGTCGCGAATGCCATAACTGCGCAGCGCGTCGACGATGGCATTGATAATCACCGCCAAGGCCGGCGTCGTGCCGCCTTCGCCGCCCGCCTTGATGCCGAGTGGATTGGTCGGCGAGAGCACCTCGACGATTTCGGTGGTGAAGCTGGGCAGCGTGTTCGAACGCGGCATGCCGTAATCCATGAATGAGCCGCACAGCGGTTGCCCGGACAGGGGATCGATGATGCATTCTTCCCACAGCGCTTCGCCGATCCCTTGCGCGATCGCGCCATGGGTCTGTCCGTCCACGATCATCGGGTTGATGCAGCGCCCGACATCGTCGACCGAAGCATAACGGGTCAGCGCAACGCCGCCGGTGTCCGGATCGACTTCGATCTCGCACACCGCGCAACCGTTGGGGAAGACCGGGTCGTGCATTTCGTTGTCGGCGGTGACGGCAAGCCCGCCTTTGAGTTCGGCGGGCAGCGCGAGCGTTGCAGCTTCCTTCGCCAAGTCGAGAAAGTCGAAGCTGCGGTTGCTGTGCTCGGCGCCAAAGCGGCCGTCAGCGAATTCGATTGCGCCGGGATTGGTTTTCAACGCCAGCGCGGCGATCTTCTTGCCCTTGGCGATAAGCTCGGGAACAGCCTTTGCGATGACGGTCGCGGCGTGGCGCATCGAGCGCCCGGAATGCGAGCCGCCGCCAAGCTTGACGATGTCGGTGTCGCCCATGATCACGTCGATGCAATCGAACGGCACGGCCAACATGTCGGCCACCACCTGCGCGAAACTGGTTTCCTGCCCCTGGCCGGTCGACTGCGTTCCGATGACGACGGCAACGCGGCCCTGCGGCCGCACCGTCAACTCCACCCGTTCTTTCGGCGCGCCGATCGAGGACTCCACGTAATTCGCCACCCCGAGCCCGAGCAGCCGGCCGCGTTTCGCCGCCGCCTTACGGCGGGCGGCAAAGCCGTTGCGATCGGCGATGCGGAGCGCGAGATCCATGTTCGACTCGTATTGGCCGCTGTCATAGGTAGCGCCGACGGGATTGGCATAGGGCATCGCCTCCGGCGCAATCAGATTTTTCCGCCGCAAGGCGATCCCATCGATGCCCAACTCCTGCGCCGCAGTGTCGATCAGCCGCTCGAGCGCATAGGTGACCTCCGGGCGGCCGGAACTGCGATAGGCGTTGGTCGGCATGGTATTGGTGAAGACGGCGCGGGCGCGAAGGGTGGCAGCCGGAATGTCGTAGGAACCAGTGATCAGCGCCGAGCCCTTGCTGAGCGGCGATAGCGAGACGCAATGGGCGCCGACATTGCTGATGTTGGAGGCGCGCATGGCGAGGAAGCGGCCATCGGATCGCAGCGCCAGTTCAACGGTCGTCGCCAGATCGCGGCCCTGATAATCGGTGAGGAATGTCTCGCTGCGTGTGGCGGTGAATTTCACCGGTCGGCCGAGTTTGCGCGCCGCCCACAGCACCAGTGCGGCTTCAACGTAGACGCGGTTCTTGGAGCCGAAGCTGCCGCCGACGTCGAGCGAGAGAACGCGCAGCCGCTCCGGCGCGACGCGCAGCACCGCGGCAATCTCGTGCTTGTGGCGGACCGCCCCGCCGCTCCCGGCATACAAGGTGTAGCGATCGGCGGCGGCATCGTAATGGCCGAGCGCGGCGCGCGGCTCCATGGCGGCGGCGGTGACGCGCGGCGCGTGAAACTCCATCTTCACCACGCGGTCGGCGGCGGCAAAGGCGCGCTCGGTTGCCGGCGCATCGCCGAATACGGTGTCGGTCAAAACGTTATCCGGCACTTCGTCCCATACCGCGGGCGCGCCGGCCGCGCAGGCGGCTTTGGCGTCGGCGACCCAGGGCAGGGGCTCATAGTCGACCGCGATGGCTTCGGCAGCATCGAGCGCCTGCGCCCTGGTTTGCGCGACCACCATCGCCACCGCCTCGCCGACATGGCGAACCCGCTCGACCGGCAGCAGCGGGTGCGGGCCATCGAACAGCTTGGCATTGCCGGGCGGCGTGAGCTTGAGATCGTATTGTGTCGAGGGCAGCGGATGGTGCGGGATCGGCAGCAGACCATCGGCCGCGCAATCCGCGCCGGTGAATACGCCAAGCACGCCGGGCATGCCGCGCGCCGCGGCGAGATCGATCCGCACGATGCGGGCATGCGGATGTGGCGAGCGCACCAGCACCGCATGGGCCTGTCCGTCCATGGCAAAATCGTCGGTAAAGCGGCCCTTGCCGGTCAGCAGGCGAGCGTCTTCGCTGCGCCGCACCGGCTTGCCGATGACGGCGTCGGGCATGCGAAGCGGATGGTCGGCCAGTGTGCTCAAGTTGCAAGCGCCCCCTCACCCCGACCCTCTTCCCGCGCGCGGGGAGAGGGAGTCTGCCGGCGGTCAATCAAGTGCTTCCCAGCGGCCTGGTCGCCGCGTCGAGCCAGGCGGAAGTCGGCGCATCGAGCAGGGGGCTCAATACGTCCCGCACGCGCGCGTGGTAGCTGTCGACCCAGTTGCGCTCCCTGGCGGTCAGCATGCGGGTGTCGATCAGCCGCCGGTCGATCGGCGCCAGTGTCAGCGTCTCGAAGGTGTTGAGCGGTTTCTCGGCGCCCGCCGGTTCGGGCGCGGCGATCACCAGCACCAGGTTCTCAATGCGGATGCCGAAGGCGGCGGTTTTGTAATAGCCCGGCTCGTCCGACAGGATCATGCCGCGCCGGAGTGCGGCGGCGCCGAGCTTGGAAATGCGCGCCGGCCCCTCGTGCACCGACAAATAGCTGCCGACGCCGTGGCCGGTGCCGTGATCGAAATCGAGCCCAGCCTGCCATAGCGCGGTGCGCGCCAGCGGGTCGAGCTGGGCGCCGCTGGTGTTTTCCGGAAACACCGCGGTGGCGATGGCGATGTGGCCCCTGAGCACGCGCGTGAAGCGGTCGCGCATTTCGTCGGTCGGTGTGCCGACGGCGATGGTGCGAGTGATGTCGGTGGTGCCGTCCTCATATTGTCCACCGGAATCGACCAGAAACAGTTCATTCCGCCCGATGGTGCGGTTGGAGGTGCGCGTAACCTGGTAATGCACGATGGCGCCGTTCGGCCCCGACCCGGCGATGGTCGGGAAGGAAATGTCCTTGAGCAGGCCGCTGTCGCGGCGAAAACTTTCCAGCGCCTCCACGGCGTCGATTTCGGTGACGATGCCGGTCGGCGCTTCGCGCTCGAACCAGGCGAGGAAGCGCACCATGGCCACACCGTCGCGCTTGTGCGCGGCGCGGCTGCCTGCAATCTCGGCATGGTTCTTCACCGCCTTCATCAGGGCGATCGGATCGGCGCCGCTAACCGGCTTGCCGCCATGGCCCGAGACTTGCCGCGTGAGCACGTCGGCTGCACTTGCCGAATCGAGCCGCACGGTTTTGTCCTTGAATTGACCGAGGTCGCGGGCAAGATCGCCGGGCGCACGCACGGCCGCAATCCCCTCCAGCGCGTTACGCACTTTGTCGCCGAGCTTGGCGCCGTCGATATAAAGCGCCGGCCGGCCTTCGCGCGGGATGACCGCGAAAGCGAGCGCGACCGGAATATGCGCTACATCCGCGCCGCGGATATTGAACGCCCAGGCGACGTTGAGCGGATCCGACACCACCAGCACGTCGGCGCGCAGCTTTTTGAGTTCGGCCTGAATACGCTTGAGCTTGTCGGTGGCGGTCTCGCCGGCGAACTTGACATCATGCAAACTCACGGTGCCCGCGGGCGGCGCGGGGCGGTCGGTCCACAGCGCGTCGATCGGATTGTCGTCGACCGCCACCAATTCCGCGCCGGCGTTGGCGCAGGCCTTGCGCAGTTTCTCGGCATTCTCGGATGTGTGCAGCCAAGGGTCATAGCCAAGCTTGGCGCCACTCTTGAGATTCTGCTCGAGCCATTGCTGCGGTGGCGAGTCGATCAGATGTTCGACGGTAAAGATTTTCGCATCGACCTGCGCCGCCGCCTGCACGGTGTAGCGGCCGTCGACGAATAGCGCGGCGCGTTCGGCGAGCACGATGGCCGCGCCGGCCGACCCGGTGAAGCCGGTGAGCCAGGCCAGCCGTGCCTCGCTCGCCGGCAGGTATTCGTTCTGCTGGCGGTCGGCGCGCGGCACCACAAAACCGTCGAGCCCGCGCCGCCTGAGCTCGGCGCGCAAGCGTTCAACGCGCGCGGGCGCCGCCGTGCTCTCGCGCGAATCCTCGAAAGACTGAAATCGGGCTTCGAACATGGGCGGCACTGTAACGCGCGCCCCGGGCCTCGCAACGCAGGCATGCGCCGCCCGCCAAGCGAGGCATTCCCGCCGTGATCTTAGGCATTCACGCGACGAATTCGTTTCGTCTTGGCGGCCAATTTAGCAACGAATCGGCCGGCTGAATCAAAATTGTGCAGTGCATTAAATTTGTCGCAATGATGCCATCGATCTTGCCAGGTTATTAATCGGTTCATGCCTGATTTACAGGGCTTCCATGCAATGTCATGCGATGTTCGCAGACGCAATATAGCTTATGTTGCATCGCAATAGTCAGGGACGAGCGCCAGGAGATTCGTTGTCGTTTCGCTCGCAAAAAGGAGAGAAAAAATGGTTGCTGTTACCTATGGTGTTGCCCGTCTGCCCACCGCCGAGCCGACCGCGAAGGCCGGCCGGGCGGAAGCCGCCGCGCCGCGCAAGCGCTGGTTCGCCCGGCTGATGGATGCGCTGATCGAGTCGCGCATGCAGCAAGCGCGCCGTGAGATCCGGATGCACACGGGGTTGCTGCCCTACACGCTCGACGAACGCGGCAACCGGCTGATCAAGACCGCTTTTGGCGACATACCGTTCGGCGGTCAGTGAAATAAGTTTTTTCAGCGACGAAGCCGCCCCGGTGTCCCCCGCCCGGGGCGGTTTTGTTTTTATTCAAGAATTTTTCAGCACCAGCGTGACCCAGCCTTCGAGAGCGATACGGCGTTCGAGCACGAAAC
>JBOHII010000497.1:0-3875 GCA_050725955.1 Pseudolabrys sp.
TTAAAATTCCTTCACCGCACCGATCAGCCGCTCGATGTCCTCCGGCCGCGACAGCCGGTGGTCGCCGTCCTTGATCAGCGTGAGCACCACGTCGTCGCGGGCAAAGCGCGCCACCAGCTCTTGCGCGTGACGCCAAGGCACGTCGGGATCCCGCACGCCTTGCAGGATATGCACCGGGCAGCCGGTTTCGATCAGCCCGCCGAGCAGCAGGTGGTTACGCGCCTCCTCGATCAGTCCCTTGGTAATCGGATAAGGCCCCTCGGCATATTCCGACGGCCGCAGCCAGACGCCCTTTTCCTCGATCTCGCGTTTGATCGCGGGCGAGAAACTCTTCCACATCAGCTCCTCGGTGAAGTCCACCGCCGGCGCGATCAGCACCATGCCGGCTAGCGGCGCGGATCCCTTCAACTCGCGCAATCGCGCAGCCAAGAGCAATGCCAGCCAACCGCCCATGGACGAGCCGACCATTACCTGCGGGCCTTGCGCGAAGCCCCGGTAGACCGCGAGGCTTTCCGCCAGCCAGCGCCCGACGGTGCCGGCAGTGAAATCGCCGCCGGATTCGCCGTGGCCGGAATAGTCGAAGCGCAGGCAGGCGCGGCCTTGCGCCTCCGCCCAGCGGTCGAGCGCGTCGGCCTTGGTTCCCATCATGTCGGACTTGAAGCCGCCCAGCCAGAATACGCCCGGTGCAGAACCTGGGCTCTTGCCCTCGCGCGCGCGCACGGCGATGGTTCGTGCAGGCGCAGGTGATTCGACGGTCAGGTGGGTCAGGCGGGATTCGCTCATGCGCGCTGCTGGCAAACTGGCGAGGGTCTATAGCGAAGAGCCTTCCTTGTCGCCGCAAGACGGCGCCGAAGGCAAGGGGGAGCCGATCGCCGTCGGCCGCACGCAGGCCCACGCGCTCGCCGGCGCCACCGTCCTGCAATTGGTGCCGGCGCTGCGCGACGATCCGCTTGGCCATGCCGCGGTCGATATCGCGCTCGCGCTTCTGCAATCCGGCGCGCGCGCCATCGTCGCCGGCGACGGTGGACCCCTGGTCGGTGAGCTGCGCGCCTTCGGCGGCGAATGGCTGCCGATGCCGAACGACACGTTCAACCCGTTGCGCATCCGCGCCAACGCGCGCCGCCTCGCCAATCTGATCGCCGGCGAACGCATCGACATCGTTCATGCGCACAGCGCCGCCGCCGCCTGGAGCGCAATCAAAGCGACCAGCCGCCAGCCGGTGTTTCTGGTCACTTCATTTCCCGACCGGCTGGCGGCGGACAGCTGGCCGGTCACACAGTTCGGCAAGTCGCTGACGCGCGGCGACCGGGTGCTGGCGCCCTCCGCTTACGTCTCGCGCATGGCGATCGAGCGTTATCGGATCGCGCCCGGCCGCATCACCGTCATCCCCCGCACCGTCGACACCGTCAATTTCAGCGCGGCGGCGGTCAGCGCCGAGCGCATCGCGTTCATGCGCCGGGTGTGGGGAATTCTACCGCAGATGCGCGTGGTGCTGGTGCCCGGCCGCGTCGCGCCGTGGAACGGGCAGATGGGCATGATCGACGCCGCGCGGATTTTGGTCGGCAGCGGCGGCCGCAACATCGCCTTCGTGTTTGCCGGCGAAGACCGCGGCCAGGCGACCTTTGCGCGCAGCCTTCCCCGGCGGGCGCGCATGCACGGCATCGACACGCTATGCAGGTTCGTCGGCACCTGCGCCGATATGCCGGCCGCGCTTGCGGTTGCCGACGTCGTCGTGGTGCCGGCGCTGGAGCCGCCGCTGGTCGGGCGTGCAGCCGCCGAAGCGCAGGCCATGGGACGGCCGGTCGTCGCCAGCACGGTGGGCGTGCTGCCGGAAAACCTGCTCTGCCCGCCGCGCATGAAGGAGGACTTGCGCACCGGCTGGCTGGTGCGGCCCGGCCATGTCGGGGATTTGGTGGGCGCGGTCGGCGCCGCGCTGGCGCTCGATGTGACCGCTTACGAAACGCTGGGCGCGCGGGCGCGCCAATTCGCTGAGTTTATGTTTTCCCCGCAGAGCGTTGCCGAAGCCATCCGCGGAGTCTATACCTCGCTCCTGGCTCGCGATGCCTGACGCCGAGTTTTCGAGGTCGTACCGTAATGTCGAGTCCACCTGCGCCTGACATGCCGGCCGTCAAGAGCCGCTCCTCCGCGCGCGGGGCCTATTCCGAACAAAATTCCGCTGGTAAGCCTCGCCCGCAACAAGCGCGCGACCGCATCACCATTTTGATCGCGGTTCCCACCCTCGATGTCGGCGCCGCCGATGTCGGCGCGGTCGGGCTAGTGCGCATTCTCACCGCGGCCGGACACCGCGCCATCGTCGTCTCGCATGCCGGGCGGCTGGTTGCCGACATCACCGCGGCCGGCGGCGAGTTCATCGCCCTCGACGTCGCCAGCAACAATCCGCTGCGGATGCTGCGCAGCGCCTTGGCACTCAGCAAGATTGCGCGCGCCAACAAATGCGACGCAATCCATGCGCTCGGCCGCTCGGCGGCCTGGAGCTCTTTTTTCGCCGCGCGAATGAGCGGCGTTCCGTTCCTCACCAGCTGGTACAAGGGCTTCCGCGACCAGAACATCTTCAAGCACCTGTACAACGGCGTCATGGCGCGCGGCGACCGCGTGGTGGCGGCGAGCGAGCAGATCGCGCAATTGATTAACGACCGCTACGGCATGGCGTGGGAACGGATTTCAGTGCTGCCGTCCAGCATCGATTTCGAACGTTTCGATCCGGCCGAGGTCGGCCACGAGCGGCTCGACGCGCTGCGCGACACCTGGGGCATCAAACGCGACACCAAGGTGATCCTGATCGTCGGCCGCATCGTGCGCCGCAAGGGCCACCACGTGGTGGTGAAGACGGCAAAGCGCCTGAAGCAGATGGGGCTCAAGGATTTTCTCTGCGTATTCGTCGGCGAGGACCGCGGCCGCACGCATTACACCGGCGAACTCTGGGACCTGGTGGTGGCGACCGGCACGATGGACGTGATCCGCATGGCGGCGCCGGTCGCCGACATGCCGGCCGCTTATACGCTCGCCTCGGTCGTGGTGTCGGCGGCCGTGCAGCCGGAAGGGTTGCAACGCTCGATCCTGGAGGCGCAAGCCATGGCGCGGCCGGTGGTCGTCTCCGACCTCGGCGCCGGCCCCGACGTGGTGTTGGCGCCGCCGGCGGTGCCGGAAAACCGCATCACCGGGTTACGTTTTCACTCCGACGACGATGCAGCGCTGGCGGCAGCTCTGCTGCGCGTGTTTTCGCTGCCCGAGCCGATCCGACGCGCCATGGGCACGCGCGGCCGCGACTGGGTGCTCGACCATTTCAACGCGCCGGCGGTCGCCGAACAGACGCTGCGGCTCTATGGCAAGATCACGGGCCGCGATACGGCGCCGGCCCCGGTTGCGCGGTTGCAACAAAATTAGAGGAATTAGAGGAATTAGAGGAATTAGAACAATTTGACCGCGATTCCGGTCAATTCTGTCGACTTCGTCGATGGAACCACGTTGACTTATTCGTCGTTTCTACCAATCTTTCGCTGGCCGAGGCGGATACGCCCAAGGCCCGTTGCAACAGCATGAGGAGAAAAAGGCCATTCGTCGTCCGATGAAGTCCGCGCTGCCCGCCCAAAAGGACGGCCCGCGCATTAACGAGGAGATCCGCGCCCGAGAGGTGCAGCTGATCGATAGTACCGGCGACAACAAAGGTGTCGTCGATTACCAAACCGCCAGGACCATGGCGGAAGCCGCCGGGCTCGACCTGGTCGAGATATCTCCCAACACGAGCCCGCCGGTCTGCAAAATCCTGGATTTCGGCAAGTACAAATTCCAGGCTCAGAAAAAAGCCATTCGTCGTCCGATGAAGTCCGCGCTGCCCGCCCAAAAGGACGGCCCGC
>JBOHII010000498.1:0-2731 GCA_050725955.1 Pseudolabrys sp.
GATGGTGCGCTTGCCCTTCGGCCAGGTCGCCTCCACCTCGCCGTCAAGCGCCAGCAGGCAGGCCGGCAATTCGGCGGCCGGATCGGCAAAGGCGATGGAGCCGCCGAGCGTGCCGCGGTTGCGGATGGCGGCATGGCCGATATGCGGCAGCGCGCGCGAGATGAGCGGGGCGTGTTTGGCGATGATGTCGGAGCGTTCGGCGCCCGCGTGGCGGGTGAGCGCGCCGATTTCGACGGCGCCGCTTTTTACCGCGATGCCGTCGAGCCCGCCGATGGCGTTGATGTCGATGAGCAGCGAGGGCGCCGACAGCCGCATATTGAGGGTGGCGATCAGACTCTGCCCGCCGGCGAGCAGCCGGGCGTCCTTGTGTTCGCCCAAAAGCGCGATCGCCTCGTCGAGCGAGCGCGCCTTTTTGTACGCGAACGGCGCCGGCTTCACTGAACTCCTCCCCAAATTTTTTCTTATTGTGACTGGGAACGCGGGCAGGTCAATGTATAAAGCCCGCTCAATCGGGGGAGGAAGCCTATGGCCGGAGAGTTCGAGGGAAAAGTCGTGGTCGTCACGGGGGGAAGCCGCGGCATCGGCCGGGCCATTGCCGTGGCCTTCGCGCGCGCGGGCGGCGAAACGGTGTTGGCGGCGTCGAACGCGGCCAATCTCGCCGAAGCGGCGAAGGCGGTTGGCGCCGCCGGGCCGGAGCCGATGACGATTGCCGGCGATCTGCGCACGCTCGCCGGCTGCGAGCAGCTATTCGCCAAAGTCAACGAACGCTTCCAGCGCTGCGACGTGCTGGTCAACTGCGCCGGCGCGACCAAGGGCGGCAAGTTTCTCGAGCAGCCGGACGATTTATGGAGCGACGGCTTCGCGCTCAAATTCCACGCCACAGTACGGCTAACGCGGGCTTTCTGGCCGCTGCTCAAGGCCGCGCACGGCAACATCGTCAACATCGTCGGCGGCGCCGCGCGCACGCCCGGTCCGGAATTCTTGATCGGCGGTGCGGTCAACGCGGCGATGGCGAATTTCACCAAAGGCCTCACCGCGCTCGGCAATCGCGACGACATCAATATCAACGTCATCCATCCCGGCGCGACGCAGACCGAGCGCAACGAGCAGCTGACACAGCAATTCGCCAAGGCGCAGGGCAAGACCGTCGAGCAGGTGCGCGCCGAAGCGCTGACGAAGAGCGGGTTGCGGCGGATCGCGCTGCCCGAGGACATCGCCGCACTGGCTGTTTTTCTGTGCAGCGCGCGGGCGCGCCATATCCACGGCACCGCCATCGCCGTCGATGGCGGCGGCACGCCCGGTTATTACTAGGCGGCGGGCCGCGAACGGCTAGGCGAGGGTCTTCACAATATCGATCGCCCGGCGCAGCAGCGTCATCGAGGCTTCCAGCGTGCGGAAGCCGGCATGCGCGGTCAGCGTCACGTTGCGCATCTTGGCCAAGGGGTGATCGGCTTTGAGCGGCTCGTTGTGAAACACGTCGAGCCCGGCATGGCGAATCTGGCCGCTGGCGAGCGCGGCGATGAGGGCCTCTTCATCGACCAGCGCGCCGCGCGCGGTGTTGATTAGGATCGCACCCGGCTTCATGCGCGCGATGCGCTTGGCGGAGAGAAAGCCGCGCGTTGCATCGTTGAGCGCAAGATTGACCGACACCAGGTCGGCGCGCGCGAGCAGCGTGTCGATATCGACCAGCTGCACTGGCGCATCGGAATGATGCGTGCGGTTGTAGGCGATCACATTGAGTCCCATGCCGGCGGCGATGCGCGCCACCTCGCGGCCGATGCCGCCGAGCCCGATCACGCCCAGCGTCTTGCCGAGAAGCTGCGCGCCCTCCTGCGGCGTCCAGGTGCCGGAGCGCACCTCGCGGTCCATGCGTGCCACGTCGCGCGCGGCGGCGCACATCAGCGCGATGGTGTGCTCGGCAACCGCCGTGTCGCCATAGCCCTTGATGGTATGCACGGTGACGCCGCGCGCAGCCAGTTCGTCGACATTCATATAGCTCGCAGCGCCGGTGCCGAGGAACACGACGTGCTTGAGTTGCTTGCAGCGCGCCACCAACTCGGTCGGCATATAGGAGTGGTCGTCGAGCGCGATGTCGTAGCCCGCGATCACCAGCGGCAATTGCTCGCGCGTGAACGGTTCGCTGTTGACGTCGATCTCGGGATCGTCCGGGCGGATCACCCGCGCCCACACCGGCGCCAACTGGTCGTTGCAATCGAGAAAGATGGATTTCATGTCGGTTTGCCGGCCCAGCGCTCTTTCTTTCCCACAATGCAACGGTGGACGGAAGGGCCCCGGCGTTGACGGCCACCCGCGCAGCGAATAGATGCTGCGGGCGCCGCTCACCCCTTGAGTTCAACGCCGGCCAAATGGCGACGAGATGCCGCCAGGGTGCGGACGCGGTAAACACTGGAAACGGGAATGAAACTTGCAAGCTACAAGGTGCGCGGGCGCGACAGTTTCGGAGCGGTGGTGGGCGACGGCGTGGTCGATCTGAAGACGCGGCTCGCACCGCAGTTCGAAAGCGTGCTCGACCTGTTGCGTGGCGACGGGCTCGACACCGCGCGCGCGGCGGCGCGCGGGGTGCGCGCCGATTTTCCCATTGCCAAGGTGGAGCTGCTGCCGCCGGTCACGGCGCCGGAAAAAATCCTCTGTATCGGCATCAACTACGCCAACAGCAGCGCCGACTATGGCGACGCCGAAACGCCGAAATATCCCAGCATGTTCTACCGCG
>JBOHII010000499.1:0-5936 GCA_050725955.1 Pseudolabrys sp.
GCCCCACCCGGTCGGCTTCGCCGACCACCCTCCCCCAAGAGGGGGAGGGATAAAAGCCCCTCAATCCGTCGCCGGGCGCAGTTTCTTGACCTCGGCGTCGGACGGCATCACCGAAGCGCCGTCGACATATTTGAAGTCGGTCATGGTGCCCTTGCCGTTCTCCAGCGCGATCTTGCCGACAAAGCAGCCCATGGTCGCCTGATGGTCGATCGCGCGGTAGTAGAACGGACCGAAAGGTCCATCGACCTTCAGGCCCTTGAACGCGGCGACCAGCTTGTCGGGCTCGGTCGATTTCGCCTTGGCGATGCCGTCGGCGAGCGACTTGATCGTGGTGTAGCCAACCACTGCGCCCAGGCGCGGATAATCGTGGTACTTGGCCTGATAGGCCTTCAGGAAAGCCTGGTATTCGGGAATCTTCACCTTGTCCCAGGGGAAGCCTGTGACGATCCAGCCGACCGGCGCCTCGTCCTTGAGCGGATCGAGGTATTCCGGCTCGCCCGACAGCAGGCTCACCACTGTACGGCCTTTGAAGATGCCGCGCGTGTTCCCTTCGCGCACGAACTTGGCGAGATCGCCGCCGAAGAGCACGTTGAAGATGGCGTCGGGCTTGGCGTCGTCGACCGCCTGAGCGACCGCCCAGGCGTCGATCTTGCCGAGCGGCGTCGCCTGCTCGGTGACGAATTGCACGTCGGGCTGCGCCTTCTTGATCAGCTCCTTGAAATCCGCCGCAGCCGCCTGGCCGTATTCGAAGTTCGGATAGACCAAAGCCCATCGCTTCTTCTTGGCGGCGATCGCTTCCGGCATCAGCATCGCCGTCTGCATGTAGGTCGAGGCGCGCAGACGGAAAGTATATTTATTGCCGTTTTCCCAGGTGATCTTGTCGGTGAGCGGTTCGGCGGCGAGAAAGAATATCTTTTTCTGGCCGGCGAAATTGGTGACCGCGAGACCGACATTGGAGAGGAAGGTGCCGGCGAGCATCGAGACGCCTTCGCGCGTCACCAGTTCCTCGGCGGCACGCACCGCCTCGCCCGGATTGGCGCCGTCGTCGCGCGAGATCAGCTCGATCTTCTTGCCAAGAACGCCGCCCTTGGCATTGATCTGCTCGACCGCCATTTCCATGCCCTTCTTGTAAGGATCGAGGAAGGCGGGGAAAGCCTTGTAGCTGTTGAGCTCACCGATCTTGATGGTCTGCTGCGCCATGACCGGCGTGGCGAGACTGACGGCGAAGGCGAGGACCGCGAGCAACCGCGTGTGCATGGCCAAACTCCCGATTGGAATGTGCGCAAATAGTCCCGCCGCCGCGGCGAGCTTGTCAACGGCGGCGGTCCAGCGTGAATGCGTCGCAGCCATGCGAACTAATTCCTTGGCCGGTCGCGGAAGCGGTCCATCAGCGGCTTGTCCTGACCGCCGTCGATCTCGATCATGGTGCCGTTGACCATGCTCATCAATGGCGACGCCAGCATGACGACCAGGTTCGCCACTTCGTCCACTTCGGCGATGCGGCCCATCGGGATCGAGGCCGGCGCGAGCTTGTCGGCCTCTTCGTAGGAAATCTTCATGTCGCGCGACATGGCGTTCACCAGGCCCGCCCAGCGCTCGGTGCGCACCGGACCCGGATTGACCGCGACGAACGAGATACCGTCCTTCCAGTACTGGCCGGCAAGCGACAGCGTCAGATTCTGTCCCGCCGCATTGGCGGCACCCGGGCAGATCTCCCAGTAGGACGGCTTCACGCCGTCATTGCCGATGAGGTTGACCACGCGGCCTTGCCCTTGCGCGCGCATGACCGGCAACACGTAGCGCAGGCAGCGCACATAGCCCATGAATTTGAGCTGCAGGCCCTTCTCCCAGTCATCCTCGGTCAGATGCTCGATGACGCCGCCGGCGGCCGAGCCGGCATTGTTGACCATGATGTCGATGCGCCCCAGCGCCTTGGCACCATGCTCGATGAAATTCTTCGCATCGGCGTCCTTGCGCAGATCGGCGGCAATGGCGACAACCTTGCGGCCGGTTTCTTTGGCTATTTCATTGGCGGTCTTTTCCAACGGCTCCTTGCGCCGCGCGCAGATGCCGACATCGACGCCCTCTTTGGCCAGCGCCAACGCGATGGCCTTACCGATACCTTCCGAGCCTCCGGTCACCAGCGCGGTCTTGCCCTTGAGCTTGAGGTCCATCGCGATTGCTCCTTCCGCGTTTTAACGCTTTTGCTTTCTTTCACCTTGCCCGATTCCCAGCATCATCATCCAGGCATTCCAGATGCCGGCGACAAGGCAATTCAGATAGCAGACGGTCGCCAGATACATGCCCCAGGTGGCGCCCATGGTGAGCGCGATAGTTCCGGCGATGCCGATCAGATAGCCGCTGGTGAAAAATATTCCCCGATAGATCGAGAATCCGCCACGCGCGGTCGCACTCATTTTGCTGGCCCGGTAGAGCAGGCTCAGCGGAAACCACAGCCCCCACAGGTTGAGGAGTAGAAGCTCGATGCCGAGAAACCGCAACGGCTGCGGCGTGAGGATCGCAGTCGCCTGAATCAGCGTCCCCGTCATGACAAGCATGGTATTTTGCACGCGGACCTTGAACAGCTCGACGCTGACGATCTCGCGCACGTGCAATGTCGACGCAACGAACAAAAGCCCGATCAGCGCCGCCGACGACGTGCCGAGCATCAGGTAGAGATCGCGCCATGTCCCGGGGAGTTGGGCGTATTCCATCGACGTAGCTCAACTCGCTGCCGGCTTGTGCGCCAGCCAGCGGCCGGCTTCCGCCGCAGCGATTAGGTCGGCAACGGCTGCGTTGAAAGCCGCAGGCTCCTCGCTGGTGATGGTATGGCCCGAGCGCGGAATGACGCATAAGCCGGCGGTCGGCGCGATGCGACGCAGGAAAATGCTGGCGTCCACGCACCATTCGTCCTCGTCGCCGACCAGCACCAAGAGCGGCGGCTTGAACTTGCGCAAGTCTGCTTCCATGTCCCACAGCGTCGGCCGCTTGGCCTGCAGATTATCCATGACCAGCGCATGGCCCTTGGCCGAATGCTCGCTCAACATCCGAACGAAGTCGGCGTAGCCGCGCGGGTCCTTGTTCTTGTGCGCCTGGCGGGTCGGGCCGTCGCCATAGCGCGCGGCTGCCACGGCCATGGGCTCACTGGCGAACATTTTCGCCGTCTCGCGCGAGGCAGCGCGCGAGGCCTCGACCACCTTCGGATCGGGGCTGGAGCCGTAGCCGCAGCCGGCCGCGGTCACCGAGATACAGCGCTGCGGGTAATTGATGCCGACATGCAGCGCGGTCGCCGCACCCATCGAATGACCGACAATGTGCGCCTTGTCGATCTTCAGCGCATCCATCACCGCGATGACGTCGTCGCGGAATTTGTCCTGGCTGTATTTGGCCGGCCCCTCCGGCACGTCGGACGGCAAGTATCCCCGTTGGCTGTAGGTGACGCAGCGGTGCGCGCGCGAAAAGTAGCGAACCTGCGGCTCCCAGGTCCGATAATCGCCGGCATATTCGTGCACGAAAACGACCGGCGTGCCGCCGCCGGCCTCTTCGTAATACAGCCGGACGCCGTCGCTGGCGGTGATATGCGGCATCGCGTTCCCCAAACAAGGCCGGCAATTGTTTGCACGTGGATGAAAGCGGAGTAAAGTCTCTCTATCCGCAATAAGCACAAAAGCGCGCGGCGGTAAGACCGCGACGGCAAATCCACCAGGGGGAAGTGCATGTTCAAGATGTCTCGCCGCGGCCTGGCCGCGCTGTCGGCCGTTGCTTTCGCCGTTGCCGCCCTCGCCGCGCCACAGGCCCAGGCGCAGAACAAGCCGACCATCAAGGTGTCGAGCCTGACGATCCCGGTGTTCTCGCCGATCGTTTGGAACATCCTCAAGGCGCAGCATTTCGACGAAAAGAACGGATTCAACCTCGAAATTCATCCCTACCCCTCGATCTCGGCCTATTACGCGGCCTTCGCCACCGGCGAGACCGACGCGCTGTTCGGCGGCCCGACCATCCTGCAAAAGCTTTATCTCGAGGGCGTGCCAGTACGGATGTTCGGCACTGGGCTGAAGCTTTCAGATCTGGCGATCTTCGCCAGCAATCCGGCGATCAAGTCGCTCGCCGATCTCAAGGGCAAGCAATTGGCAATCGACATGGGCGGCTCGCAATACCAAATGGTCAAGATCTACGCCAACGCCAAGGGCATCGACCTCGGCAAGGACATCACCACCATACAGGCCAATTTCCCCACCGCCCGCGCGCAGCTGGAAGCGAGCCGCGTCGACGCGGCGCTGGTGATCGAGCCGCTGGCGAGCCTAATTCTCAAGACGCATCCCGACTGGAAGATCATTTTCAACGGCGCCACCGGCTGGAAGGAAATCACCGGCGAGGACGGTTGGGAAATCGTGCCGGCGATCCGCGCCGACGCCATCCAGAAGATGCCCGATGCGCCAAAGAAACTGCTGGCGGCGCTCCAGGACGTCGCGGACTTCATCGTCAAGGACACGGCCGCCGCCGACAAGATCGCCCACGAAACGACCAAGTTGCCGCCCGGCGTGCTCAAGACCGCGGTAGACGCCAAGCGCTGGGAATTTGTCGTGCGGCCGGCCACCGGCAACGACCGCAAGGTGCTGATCGACATGATGCAGCGGGCGGTAAAGGCCGGGTTCTATTCAAAGATGCCGGACGAAAAGATCATCTATGCCCCGTAAGCGCGTTCGCGCGTCCGCGCGATGACCGAGGAGCACGCTAAGTCCAGCCCGGCTCCGGAGCTCGTTCCGGATCTCATTTTCCCGCGCCAGACGCTCGTCTCCCTGTTGGTTTTTGGGGTCTGCTGGGAGGCGCTGTCGCATCTGGCGCCGGCGCTTGGCATTCCGCCGTTCGCCATCCCGAGCCTGTTGAAGATCGCGAAAAGCATCGCCGACATCACGCCGATCGACATCGTGGTGACGCTGGCGCGGGTGATCGGCGCGCTCATCGTCTCCTTCGTGCTCGGCGTGTCGCTGGCGATGGCGATGTACCGATCGGACGCGCTGGAAAATTACCTGCACCCGATGATCCGCATCCTGATGGCGGTGCCGGTGGTGTCGTGGATCCTGTTCGCGGTGCTGTGGTTCCGCGGCGTCGAATTCCGCATCGGCTTCGTGCTGGTGGTGGTGTGCGGCCCGGTGTTCCTGGTCGATTCGCTCGACGCCATGCGCTCGGTGCCGCGAGAACTGCGGACCATGATGCAGTCGTTCCGGCCGACCACTGTGCAATATTTCGTCAAGCTGATGCTGCCGGCGATCGTGCCGACCATCTTCACCAGCTGGAAGGTCAACATCAGCCTGGCGATCCGCGTCGTCACCATCGCCGAAATGGTCGGCGCGGTGACCGGCATTGGCCACCAGTTGTCGGTGGCGCAGGAGCTGTTCTCGGTGTCGGACGTGTTCGCCTGGACGCTGGTGCTGGTGGTGCTGCTGTTCCTGCTCGAAGCCGTCGTCGCCCGCGTCGAGAAGCGGCTGCTCAGGTGGCGGGTATGAGTGCGTCCAAAGGCGGCCCGCCGCCCATCGACGTGCGCGGCTTGCGCAAGGTGTTCCGCCAGGCGACATCCGGCCAGGCCGTGGTGGCCATCGACCGGCTCGATCTCACCATCGCGCCGCGCGAAGTCGTCGCCATCGTCGGCCAGACCGGCTGCGGCAAGTCGACCTTCTTCGATCTCGCCATCGGCCTCGAGGCCCCGACCGAGGGTTCGATCCTGATCGGCGACTAGAGCCCCCACGACGACTTCGATTTCTTCCGCGGCCGCATCGCCTCCGTGTTCCAGCAGGACCGCCTGCTGCCCGGGCGCTCGGCGCTCGACAACGCGAAGCTGCCGCTCGAGCTGATCGGCCTGCCCGAAGCCGAGCAGCGCGAGCGCGCGCTCACCTGGCTCAACCGGCTCGGCCTCGGCCAGTTCACCAATGCATATC
>JBOHII010000500.1:0-13812 GCA_050725955.1 Pseudolabrys sp.
CTCGACGGCATCATCACGCCGAACGGTCTGTGCTTCGAGCGTCATCACGGCGGCATCGCCGAGGTCGATCCGCACGATTACCGGCTGATGCTGCACGGCCTGGTCGACAAGCCGCTGATCTTCACCATCGAAGACATAAAGCGGCTGCCGCGCGTCAACCGCATCCATTTCCTTGAATGCGCCGCCAATACCGGAATGGAGTGGCGCGGCGCCCAGCTCAACGGCTGCCAGTACACGCACGGCATGGTGCATTGCGTGCAGTACACTGGCGTGCCGCTGAGGATTTTGCTGGAGCAGGCGGGCCTGAAGCCGAATGCGAAATGGATTCTGGCTGAAGGCGCCGATGCCGCGGCGATGACGCGCTCGATCCCGCTCGCTAAGGCGCTTGACGACTGTCTTGTCGCCTACCGCATGAACGGCGAGATGCTGCGCCCCGAGCAGGGCTATCCGGTGCGCCTGGTGGTGCCGGGTTGGGAAGGCAATATCTGGGTGAAATGGCTGCGCCGTCTCAAGATCGGCGATCAGCCCTGGTACACGCGCGAAGAGACCTCAAAATATTCCGACCTGATGGAGAACGGCAAGGCGCGCAAGTTCACCTTTGAGATGGACGCCAAATCGGTGATCACCTCGCCGTCGCCGCAGGCGCCGCTCAGGCAGAAGGGCTTCACGGTGATCTCCGGGCTCGCTTGGTCGGGCCGCGGCAAAGTCAGCAGAGTCGACATCTCGCTCGACGGTGGCCGCAATTGGCGCACCGCGTGCATCGACGGACCGGTGTTCGACCGGGCCTGCGTGCGCTTCTATGCCGAGATCGAATGGAACGACCAGCCGCTGCTGATGCAATCGCGCGCCATGGACGAGACCGGCTATGTGCAGCCGACCAAGGACGCCTTGCGTAAGATTCGCGGCGTCAATTCGATCTATCACAACAACGGCATTCAAACCTGGTCGATCAAGCCGGACGGGGAGGTGGAGAATGTCGAAGTGGGCTAAGGCCGCGCTCCCCGCGCTGCTATTGCTCTCCGCGCCGGCGCTGGCACAAAACAAAGTCCGCAACTACGGCATCGGCCATGCCGCCACTGCGGCGGAAATCGCCGGCTGGGACATCGACGTGCGCCCGGACGGACAAGGCGCCCCTCCCGGCCACGGCTCGGTAAAAGAGGGCGAGAAGATCTACGCGGACCGCTGTGCTGCCTGCCATGGCGAGTTCGGTGAAAGCGCCGGGCGCTGGCCGCAGCTCGCGCAAGGAAAGGGCACGCTCGCCTCGGCCAATCCGGTCAAAACGGTGGGTTCGTATTTCCCCTATCTCTCGGTGGTGTTCGACTACATCCGTCGCGCCATGCCGTTCGGCGACGCGGAGTCGCTGTCAAATGACGAGCTCTACGCGGTCACCGCCTATGTGCTTAACCTCAACGATATTGTCGACGACAAATTCGTGCTGTCGAAAGAAACCTGGAGCCAGGTCAAGATGCCGAACCAGGGCGGCTTCTACGACGACGACCGCAAAACGGCCGAGAAGGCGTTCTGGAACGCCAATCCGTGCATGCAGGACTGCCGCGGCCCGGTGAAGATCACCGGTCACGCGGAGGCGGTCGACGTGACCCCGGACGACAAGGGCAAGAAGAGCGGGGTGGAGTAGCGCCAAGCCGCCGTTTCCCTTATGACATTCGCCCGATTGTCACTTAAAGCCCGGGCGGCCCATGGCTAAACTCAATCTCTCCGTCGCCGTGCGCGACTACGACCGCACCCGGCCGCTCAGCGACGCGCTGGTCGCGATCGACGGCGTCGATCCGGTGTTCATGGCGCTCGACCCGGAGGAAATCTTTTTCCGCGCCTTCCGCCAGGCCGAATTCGACATCTGCGAATTGTCAATGTCGAGCTTCACGGTCAAAACCGCGCAGGGCAATTGCCCCTATGTCGGCGTTCCCGCGTTTGTGTCGCGCGCCTTCCGCCACACCTCGATCTATGTGCGCACCGATCGCATCAAGAAGCCGGCCGACCTCAAGGGCAAAAAGGTCGGCGTGCCGGAATATCAGCTGACCGCCAATGTGTGGGCGCGCGCCATTCTGCAAGACGACCACGGCGTCAAGCCGTCCGACATCCACTGGATCAGAGGTGGGCTGGAAGAAGCCGGCCGGCTGGAAAAGATCGCGATCACGCTGCCGAAAGAAGTGCGGCTCGACAACGCGCCGGAAGGGCGCACGCTGTCGAGTATGCTGGAAGCCGGCGAAATCGACGCCTTCATCGGCCCGCGCGTGCCGTCCGGTTTCGGCCGCCATCCGCATATCGGCTGGCTGTTTGCCGACCCGGTGGCGGCGGCCAAGGATTATTACAAGCGCACCGGCATTTTCCCCATCATGCATTTGGTCGGCGTGCGGCGCGAGCTTGCCGAGCAGCATCCTTGGCTGCCGGGTGCGGTGCTCAAAGCGTTCGAACATTCCAAAGCAATCGCGCTGGAAAAGCTGTCCGATACGTCATCAACCAAGGTGACGCTGCCATTTGTCGAGGAGCGCTTGATGGAGGCGCGCGCATTGATGGGCGAGGATTTCTGGTCCTATGGCGTCGCGCCCAACCGCCAGACGCTGGAGACTTTCCTGCGTCACCATCACGCGCAAGGCTTGTCGTCGCGTCTGCTCAAGGTAGAGGAGATGTTTCACCGCGGCACGCACGAGACCTATAAGCTGTAGCGCATGATCCCGAAAAGTGGGAACCGGTTTTCGGAAAAGATCATGCGCAGGTAAAAACCCATGGTGAGCATTACCAGCATTGCCGGCGGCGCGCCCAAGCCGGTGTTCGACAGGCTCGGGCCGCTTTACGAAAAGCGGACCGGCAACGCGCTCAATGCGCTTTACGACAGCATGAGCGGCATCGCCGCGCGGGCCGCGGCCCACGAGGCGCTCGACGTGTTGCTAATGCCGGTCGCGACCATCGCGTCCCATATCGAACGCGGCCTCGTGCAAGGCGTCTGCACGCCGCTCGCCAATATCGGGCTCGCCGTCGGCGTGACGGCAGGCCATCCGGTGCCCGATGTCTCGACACCGGATGCCTTGCGTGCGGCGCTGCTCGCCGCACGCGGCGTGGTGCACGCGCCGCCCACGGCGACACCGAGCGGCGCGCAAAGCGATAAGGTCATCAAGACACTGGGGCTGGCTGACAAGATTTCGGTCACGCACAAAGTCGGCCTCGCCGGCGGCCTGGCGGCGATCGCCAGCGGAGAGGTCAGCCTCGGCATCTTCCCGAAGAGCGAGATCGTCAGCGTCGAAGGCATCGCGTTTGCCGGCCCGTTGCCGGCGTCGCTGCAACTCACCATCACCTACGGCGCCGGCGTGACCGCTTGGAGCGAGGTCGCGGGCGAGGCGGCGGCGTTCATCAAGTTCCTGATCGAGCCGGACAGCCGCAAGGTGTGGGTCGCCTGCGGCTTCGATTCGCCGGCCGACTAGGCTTTGGCCGGCTTGAGCTTGACGTGGATGTTTTTTTCCTGCGTGAAGCTCAGCATCTCCTCGAAACATTCCTCGCGGCCGAGGCCCGACTGCTTAAAGCCGCCGAACGGCGCGCCGAGGAAATGCTTGCCGACCTCGTTGATCCACACATAGCCCGCCTCCACGTTCATGGCGGCGCGGTGTGCGGTCGACAGATCGTTGGTCCAGATCGACGCGGTGAGGCCGTATTCGACCTGGTTGACCTCGGCCAGCATCTTGGCCTCGTCGCTCCATTTGAACACGCCGAGCACCGGCCCGAAGATTTCCTCGCGGGCGATGCGCATGGCCATGGTCACGCCGGCGAACACGGTCGGCTCGACATAGAAGCCCTGCGCCAGCGCGGGGTCGGCAGGCGGGCCGCCGCCGGCGATGACACGGGCGCCTTCCTTCTTGGCGGCATCGATATAACTCATCACGCGGTCGAACTGCGCTTTCGACACGATGGCGCCCATGGTGGTGGCCGGATCGGTCGGGATGCCCGGCCTGAAATGCGTGATGCGCGCCTTGATACGCTCGATCACCGCGTCATGGATTTTCTCGTGGATGAAGGCGCGGCTGGTCGAGCCGCATGACTGGCCGCACCAGGTGAAATTCATGCCGCCGATGACCGCGCCCGCCACCTCGTCGGGGTCGGCGTCGCCGTAGGCGATCAGAGCGTTCTTGCCGCCGAGCTCCAGCATGGTGCGTTTGACCGTGTCAGAAGCAGCCTTCATCACCGCCCGCCCGGTCGGCACGCTGCCGATTAGGGCGATCATCGCGACGTCCGGGTGGCTGGCGAGCCGTTGGCCGGCCTCGCGGCCGCCGGGCACCACATTGAACACGCCGGCCGGCAGCAGGCCGCCAATCAATTCGGCCAGCCGCAGCGAGGACAGCGGCGCCTGCTCGGGCGGCTTGACGATCACCGTGTTGCCGGCGGCGAGCGGGGCGGCGGATTTTCCCGCGCAGAACATGAACGGGTGATTGAACGGAATGATGCGGCCGACGATGCCCAAGGGTTCGCGCACCGAAAAATTGACCACGTCCGGCCCCATCGGGATCGACGAGCCCTTCATTTCGGTGACGAAACCGGCGAAGAACTCCATCTGCGCGGCCGCGACCATGGCGTCGCTGACCATCTCGCGCACCGGATTGCCGCAGTCGGCGGCGTCGATCATGGCCAGCTCGTTGGCGTTCTGGCGCAGGATTTCCGCGATCCGCCGCAAAATCTTGGCGCGTTCGAGCGGCAATACGCGCCGCCATTCCTTGAATGCGGCCTTGGCGGCCGCTACCGCGGCGTCGATATCCTCGGCTCCGGCGTCGGCGACCTTGCCGAGCGACAGACCGGTGCCCGGATTCAAAGTGTCGACAAAGCGCCCGGATTTCGGCTCGTGCCAGGCGCCGCCGTAATAGGCGCCGCGGCTAACCGGGAGCACCACGGCCTGGGCAGCGGCGGCTTGTGGCGAGACGGCGGTGGTCATGTCAGGTCATCCTTGCTTGAGCGGGGATTTCTAAGTTCGCTTGATGCTGTGCAGGCCGCCGAGGCGTCCGACCAGCGCGTTGGCGCCGATTGCCAGCACGAATAGCACGATCAACATGGCATACATGCGCGGCATGTCGAAGGTGCTGTAGGCGTTGATGATGAGGAAACCGATGCCTTTGTTCGACAACTTGGTCTCGGCCAAGAGCGTTCCGATCAGCGCCACGCCGAGGCCGAGCCGCGCGCCGTTGATAATCGGGTGGCGCATCGCCGGAAGGTAAATCTTGAGTACCATCTGCAAGGTGGTGGCGCGGAAGCTTTTACCGACGCGGATCAGCACCGTATCGATTTGCCGCATACCGGCGGCGACGCTGAGCGCCACCGGAAAGAAACAGGACAGAGCGCCGAGCGCGATCTTGGATTCCGGCCCGACGCCGAAATACATGATCATGATCGGGAAGAAAATGATCTTGGGCGTCGGCGCCAGATAATAGACGTAGGATTCGAACGCCTTCGACAGGAACCGGTTGCTGCCGAGCAGGAGACCTGCCGCGAGGCCCGATAATCCACCTATCGTTAACGCCACGCCTATCTCACCGGCGGTGACGGCGAGATTGTAATAATACTCGGTGCCGGTGAGCAGGGTGACCAGCGCGCGGCCGATCGACAGCAGCGACGGCACCACGTCGCGGTAGAGCCAGCCGGAATGCGAGAGAAACTCCCAGATCGCCAGCACGCCAAGAATGATGGCGACGCGCAGCAGCGTCACGGGACTGACCGTGGGCGCCGCCACCGCCGTTTGTCTCAGTCGACCGGTCTCAGCCATCGCTCGGCCTTTTCCAACGCCATGAAGAACACCACGCTGACCAGGATCACGAAGCAGATCGCCGCATAGGTGCCGGCGAGATCGTAGCGCTCGGCCAAGTCTTCGATGAGCTGGCCGAGGCCCCCGTAATTGATAAGGAATTCAACGCCGACGATATTGAGCAACGCGAAGATCAAGCCGAGCCGAATGCCGACGAAAATCGTCGGCAGGGCGGCCGGAAACAGAATCTTCCAGAACTGCTGGCTGGCGCTGAGATTGAAGCTGCGTCCGACATCGACCAGAACCTTACGCGTGCCGGCGATGCCTTCGACCGTTTTCAGGATCACCGGCGGCAGCGCGGCGAAAAAGCCCATCATGATGATGGTCCAGACATTGCGCCCGAAGATTACCAGGAACAGCGGATAGCACAGGACGATGGGCGCCGAGGCCATGGCCGCGACCCAGGTCTCGCAGGCTTGTTGCAGCAGCTTGAAGCGGTGCATCAGCACGCCGCCGGCGATGCCAAACACGGTAAGCATGACGCCAGCGGTGAGACATTCAGTGGCGGTGAGCAGGAAGCGGCTGAACACGTGTTCTTCGACGATCACCCTGTAGAAGCTGGCAATAATTTCGGACGGCGGCGGCACGATAAAGCGGTTGATGGCGCCACCCTGGATCAACAGCTCCATCGCCAAAAAGAACACGACAAGAGTGCCGAGGCCGACGAGCCTCGGCGCGTAAACGCCAAAACGCGAACGCTTGACCGGCGCCCCTGGGGTCATGACGATGCGCCGTCGTGCGCCAGCACGTGGCTCTCCTCGTCGCGCATGCCGCGGCTTGCCTCTTCGCGCAGGTCGTTCCAGATTTGCGCCACGTAGCGGCCGAACGGTTCGCTGCTGACGATCTCCGAGGTACGTGGGCGCGCCAGATCGATGTCTACGACGCGCTTCACTTTGCCTGGGCGATAGGTCATTACCAGGATGCGGTCGGACATCTGCACCGCTTCGGTGATGTTGTGGGTGATCAGCAGTGTGGTCTGCTTGAGGTGCTGCTGGATTTGCAGCACCTTGTCGCCGAGCAAGAGCCGGGTCTGCTCGTCGAGCGCGGCGAAGGGTTCGTCCATCAGCAGGATTTTCGGCTCCGAGGCGAGGGTGCGGGCGAGCGACACGCGCTGGCGCATGCCGCCCGAGAGCTCGCCCGGATAACGATTTTCGAAGCCGTCGAGACCGACCAATGCGATGAAATGGCGCGCGCGCTCGGCGCGCTTGGCGCGTTCCATGCCGACGAGTTCGAGCGGGAACGCAACGTTGTCGATCACTGTGCGCCAAGGAAAAGTAGACTCTTCCTGGAACACCATGCCGATCGACTTATGCGGACCGGAAATGGTCTCGCCGGCGACGCTGACCGCGCCATCGTGATGGCCGAGTAGCCCGCCGATCACGTTGAACAATGTCGATTTGCCGCAACCGGAAGGGCCGATGATAGAGAGAAATTCGCCGGGTTTCACCTTGAAGGAAATGTCGTCGACCGCGGTGATCGGGCCGTCCGGGGTGTCGTAGCGCACGACGATGTCGTCCACCGTCAGAATGGCGTCATCCGATTGTCTTGCCGGCGCAACTGACATCGGAAATGCCTATTCGCTCTTGCGCGTCATCACCGCAGTCATCGCGGCCGTGTAGCCCGGTTCAACCCGCACATCGACGACCACGACATCGCCGGCTTCGACCGCGGCGATTGCCTTCTCGAAGGTTGACGGCAAATCGGCGATCACCCCGACAGGGCCGAAGCCGCGCGCGCCCTGCGCGCGGGCGATCGCGGCGATGTCGATGTCGGGTTCGGAAATGCGCTGCCCGATCCAGCGGTTCTCGACCGGCCGGTTGCGCATGCGGGCGACCCGCTCCTGATGCAGTTCGTCGTTGAAGAAGGAGCGATTGTTGGCCACCACCAGCAGAAGCGGAATGCGGTAATGCGCCGCGGTCCAGATCGCGCTCACGCCCATCATGAAATCGCCGTCGCCGCACACCGCAACCGGCAGCCGGCCGGAGCCTTTAAGGGCGAGCGCCGCGCCTACCGAAATGCCGGGACCGCCGCCGACGCCGCCACCGCCGTCGGAGCCGAGATAGTCAAGCGGATGGCGCAGCGGCCAGCTTGCGCCGTTCCACGACAATGAGACATGGGTGAGGGAGGTGGGCCGGTCGCCGACCGCGCGGCGCAGCGCATCGGCTAAATGATCGACGGTGAGCTTGCCGTCATCAGGCTTCGGAAATTCCGGCGTCACCGGCGACATCGCGCGCGGCCCGCGCGGCCCGAGCGCTTCGAGCAAAGCCGGCACCGCGGCATCAGGCTCGCAAGCGATCAAAACGTCGACCGGCGGCAGACCCTGATAGTCCATGCTCCAGCCGTTGTGCAGGCGGTGATCGACGGAAACCTGCACGACCTTGGCCGCGACATTGCCGCCGACGCTCTTGAAGGTGCCGGCGATATCGACCCAATCGAGGCTCAGGATGACATCGGCCGCGCGGATGGCCGCGGTTGCTTCCGGTGAGAGCACCGACGTGCCGGGCGCGCCGGCATGCAACGGATGGTCGGTCGGGAAAGCAGCGCCGACTTTCATGTCGGTGATAACGCGGGCGCCGAGATGCTCGGCGAGCGCAACGCGCGCGTTCCAGGCGTCGAGGTCGCGCGAGACGCGGCCGGCGAGCAGGACCGGATGCTTGGCATGGCGCAGCAGTTCGGCCGCTTGGTCGATCGCCCGCGGCGACGGCGCGCTCTCGACCTCCGGCATGTAACGCTTGGCCTCGATCGGTGCGACCGGATCGGCCAATTTCGATTCCTGCATCTCGGCGTCGAGATTGACGTAAGTCGGCCCGCGCGGGGCGGTGTTGGCGATCCAGCCGGCGCGCAGCACGGCTTCGCGCGCGGCCAGCGGAGAGGCCGGCTGGTCGTCCCATTTGGTGTAGCCGCGCACCAGCGCACCCTGGTCGCGCGCGGTGTGAATCCAGTCGATCCACGGCCGCCGCTTGGTGGCGTCGACCGGACCGGTGGCGCCGAGCACGACCATCGGCATGCGGTCGCACCAGGCGTTGAAGAAGGCCATGGTGGCGTGCATCAGCCCGACATTCGAATGCACCGCCGCCGCCATCGCTTTGCCGGTGACCTTGGCATAGCCATGGGCGATGGCGACCGCGCTCTCCTCGTGCAGACAGAGCAGCATCTGCGGCCGCTCATTGCCAAGGTAATTGACCAGACTGTCGTGCAGGCCGCGATAACTGGCGCCCGGATTGAGCGCGATATAGGGGATGTCGAGCGCGCGCAGCGCGTCGGCTACCACATCGCTGCCGAAACCGGGAGCGTTGACGCCGGCCTGGATCGGACGATCCAGCGCGGCAAGCGCGGTTTCGCGGGCCGGCGGCGTTTTGAGGCTTTCGAGTTGGATTTTCGACACCTGTGGACCCCGACTTTGCCCGCACCGAACATGATCCCGAAAAGCTTGTCCCGTATAGGATCCCGGGTGGGAACCGGTTTTCGGATAAGATCATGCTCCAATAAAGAGCGGTGGGCGGCATTTGAACCGGATCACGAGCCCTGACGCAACCGGGCCAGCACCTTGAGGCCGGCATAGCCGTCGGCGGGCTGCATGCCGACCTTTTTCTGGAAAGCGAGAATGGCCTTGATCGTATCCAAGCCGGTGCGGCCGTCGATTCCGTCGGTCTTGAAGCCGCGCGCGTTGAGGCGGCGCTGGATTTCCTTGACCTCCTCCAGCGTGGGCGTGCGCTCGCCACCGGGGAACTGCTGGCGGAAGGGCGGGTCGCCGCGGATCAGGTCGCCGAGGTGGAGCAACGCCAACGTGTAGCTGGTGGACGGATTATAGGAGTAGACGGCGTAGAAATTCTGCCCGACCAGGAAAGCCGGCCCGCCGCGCGCCGGCGCCCAGAGCTTTGCGCGGTCGCCTGCACGCGCGAATGGTTTGCCGTCGGCTCGCCCGACGCCAAGCGCTTGCCATTGGGCGTAGCTGCGCCAGCCGCCGGCCTCGCGGCCGCTCAGTTTCACTTCGTAGCCCCAGGCTTCGCCGCGCCGGTATTTGCCGCGCTCAACCATGTAGCGCGCGGTGCCGGCCAATGAATCGTCAGGATTTCCGAACGGCGTGATGCGTCCGTCGCGGTCGTAATCGACGCCCATGTGCAACCACACCTCCGGCATCCATTGGGTGTGGCCCATGGCGCCGGCCCAGGAGCCGATCATATCGCCCGGCTGCCCCCAGCCGCGGTCGACGATGGTGAGTGCATTGAGCAATTCGGCTTCCCAATAGGAACGCCGGCGCGGCTCGCCCCAGGCGAGCGCTGCCAGCGCCGGGATCACCGGGCGCATGTATTTTGGATTTACAATAACGTCGCCGAACGAGGATTCCATGCCCCAAAGGCCGAGCATGGTGTAGCGGTCGACGCCGTAGTCCCGTTCGATCCGCGCAAGCAGCTTGGCATATTCCTTGGCGCGTTCCTTGCCGGTGATGACGCGCCAGTCGGAGCAGCGGCGGTTGATGTACTGCCAGACCTGTTCGGTGAATTCCGGCTGCGCACGAAATTGCGCGAACACGCTGGTGTCGGGGGTAAGCGTATTCATCACGCGGTCATAGGTCGCTTGCGAAATTCCGCGTCGTATCGCGCGGGCGCGGAAGCCGCCGACCCAGCGGGCGAAAGCCGGCGATTGATTGGCGGCGGCTCGTCCGCCGAAGGCGAAACTGGCGCCGCCGGCAAGCGCGGCGGAAAGGCATGCGCGCCGGGTGAATGACGTGGTGGCTGGGATGGGCTCGCCTGAAAGGATTCGCGTCATTGCGGCATTCTATGCGCCGTCGCGCCCGGCCGACAGTTGGGCGCAAATCGTGGCGAATGTCGGTACGGGCGTCAGTCCTCGGCCTTTTGCCGAAGCCGGCGATGCGAGGGCTGGCGGTTTTGCGGCTTGGCATGCGCTGCGGACTTTTCCACGATCTTGACCGGCGGCACCGACGAAACCATTGGTTTCAGCGGCGGCAGTGGGGCGGCCGGAACCTCGGTCGGGGGTGTGGGATGCAAGATCACCGGCAACTTGTTCGGAACCGGCGGTTCCGGATCGCCCGCTTCGATCTCGGTGCCACCGCCGCCGATCAGCCGCTCGTAGGAGGTAACCAGCGTCATGTAGGGATTGACCCAAACCCAGCCGATCGAGGTGAACACCTGAATATTGAAATGCAGGTGGTAGGACGTGCCATGCTCGGAATTGCCCCAGGTCGCGACCTTGCCGATGATCTCGCCTTCGCTCACTTGCCGGCCGTTGAACAGGCCGTCGGCATCCAAGAACTTCGGATTCATGTGCAGATAGCGAAAGCGGACGTGCTCGTCTTTGGAATTGGCCACGATATAGACGGCGAGATTTCCCGGCAGGCGGCGGATCGTGCCGTCGTTAACGGCCGCGACAAGATCTTGATAGGGCAAGCAGCGATCGGCCTCGGCATTATTGAGCACGCATTTTGATCCGCGAATGTCCTCGCCCTGGTGGCCGTAGCCGCCCGGGCATTGGCCGACCAGGAAGTCGCGTTGTTCGCAGAAATTGTCGCGCCACGGATACGTGAAATTGATCGCGGCCGATTCATCGAACACCAGCGGTATGTTGTTGACCTTGCAGCGGTAGATCGCGCCCTTTTTGCCAAGACGACCGATCCTGCCGGTGCGATAGCAATCGCCCCACGGCAGGAACGATTGCGATTTCACGTAAGCGGGCGCGTAGGCGATCGGAAACCGGATACGGGCATAGACGTGGTGATCGATGCGGCCGGGCAATTTGCTCCAGCCGGTGTTCTCGATCAGAGTGCCCGGTGAGTAATAGGTGAAATCCGACTTGGCGGTCGGCCGGGTGAGATCGAATGCCGGCTCGGGTATTTTTGCCGGAGTGCCCCCCACGGTGTGCAGCAATTTCAAAAAGCGCAGCGCGAGCGGGTCGGCCTCCTTGCAAGACAGGTGCCGCGAGGACGGATGCATGTCGTAGCACTGGATGGAGAGCACGTAAGGCACGCCAAAGCGCTCGAACACGTAGCGCAGATGCGCTTCGCTCAAAATGCGCCGGATGCCGGGAAATGACTCGAGCAGGTCCTTCGGCGGGGGCGTCTCCTTTTCAATGTGGCTGGGGCCGTCAAGGTCGTAAACGAAAGCGGCGCCCGACATCTCGAACACGATCGGCTTTGCGAAGCGAATCTTCAGCCCGTCTTCCTTGTTGCTGAGGGTGAACGTCGCGTCGTATCCGGCGGGACCGGCCAAGAAGAATTTGGTTGGATGGAAGCCGCCGAAATATCTTTCCGAGCTTGCCGCTTGCGGTTTGTCGTCAGCGATATCTTTGCGAAAGGCGTCAATGTCGAATGGCATTAGTACCGGAACGGTGCTTTTTTCGATTCCGGCAAAGCGCTTGCCGGTGGCCGCATTGAGGCGCTTGAAGGTCTCGGCCGGCGGTTTTGTGCCGCGATCCGGCAGCGTCGCCGCCGCGGCGTCCCAATCGACCTCGCTTCGTGTGATGACAGGTCTTTGCAACTCGTCCGCGACCGCCGGAGCGGTGACGAGCAATGCCAAGCCTACCAGAACGGCACGTTTCAACAGGCATTCCCCGGTGCGCCCGCCAGCCCGGGCTGCTAGGTCGACGGCCAGGAGTTAACGGTATCGCCCATCGGCACACAAGGGTTCCCCTTTGGTGTAGTCTGCGGCCGCCCGCCGCGCGGCCGGAAGGGGCGGACGCAACAGAGAAACGTGCGAAATGACAGTGAATGAAGCGAGCCGGATGGGTGCCGCGGGCGCCGATCGCGAGCCGGAAATTATCGAAAGCGGCGGCACGGCGCGGTTGCATTTGACGCTTGCCACCATGGACTACGATCACTTGCGCGACCTGACCAACGGCCAGGTGCGGGCCGACGGTATCGTGCTCACGGCTTTCAACTTGCCGATCGAGGAGATCACCTTCCGCTTCGTCAAGAACCGTGAGTGGGACATTTCCGAATTGTCGTTCGGCAAATTCATCGGCTTTGCGGCGCAGGGCAATTCGCCCTTTGTCGGCATTCCGGTGTTTCCCTCGCGCGTCTTCCGCCATTCGGCGTTTTACGTGCGCTCCGACCGCGGCATCGCCGCGCCGAAGGATCTCGAGGGCAAAACCGTCGGCATTCCGGAATGGGCGCAGACTGCCGGCATCTATGCGCGCGGTTTTCTGGCCGAAAGCGCCGGCGTCGATCTGCGCAAAATCAAATGGGTGCAGGCTGGGCTCAACGAGGCCGGGCGAGATGAGAAGGTCGAGTTCACGCTGCCGCCGGGCGTGCAATATCGGCAGCCGCGCGACAGCAGTCTTTCCGCGATGTTGTTGTCGGGCGAACTCGACGCGGCGCTAACGGCGCGCGTGCCGGATGCCTTGGCGGCCGGCGACGGCAAGATCGTGCGGCTCTTTCCGGATTACCGTACCGAGGAGAAGCGTTATCACGAGGCAACCGGCATCTTCCCGATCATGCATGTGATCGCCATGCGGCGGGCCGTGTTTGAGCGCTACCCTTGGGTGGCGATGAACCTGTTCAAGGCGTTCGAGCAGGCCAAGGCGCGCAGCATGGAACGCATCGGCGATCTCACGGCCTCGCGCATTCCGGTGCCGTGGGCGGCTGCGATCGGCGGCGAATGGAGCGCAGGGTTCGGCGCCGACCCGTTCGCCTATGGACTGGAAGCCAACCGCAAGACGCTCGACGCGTTCTGCCGGTTCGCTCACGAGCAAGGCATTACCGCCAAGCGGATGACGCCGGACGATCTGTTCCCGAAGGAAGTGCGGGCGAGCGTCAGGGTGTAACCGCCAATTGTCGTCCCCGCGAAAGCGGGGACCTATGCGCTACGCCCTCTCGATGGATTACGGAGTATGGGTCCCGGCTCTCGCTGCGCTCGGCCGGGACGACAGAAGAGAATTCAATCTTTGGCGCGTTCGACATAGGCGCCGTCGGCGGTCATCACCACCACGCGGGTGCCGGGCAGGATGTGGGTCGGCACCATGGTGCGCACGCCGTTCGACAGGATCGCCGGCTTGAACGA
>JBOHII010000501.1:0-6106 GCA_050725955.1 Pseudolabrys sp.
GAGCGTGCCGTCGACGATCTTCTTCTTGGCGTAGGCGATCTTGGGATTGAAGCGCTGCGAATAGCCGATCGTGAATTTCAGGCCGGCACGCTTGGCGAGATGGATGAGCTCGTCGGCTTCCCACAGCTCCAGCGCGATCGGCTTCTCCAGCATCACGTTCTTGCCGGCCTTCAAGCAATCGCGCGCGATCGGGTAGTGATTCGACTCCGGCGTCGTCGAGACATAGACGACCGAGATGTTCGGATTGTCGATAATATCCTGATAATTGAGCGTCGCGGTCGCCGGCTTGTACAGCGCCTTGACCTCGGCGAGCCGCTCGGGCCGGATCTCGCACAGATGCAGTTTGTCCACCAAAGCGGTGCGCGCCAGCGTTTCGGCGCGCGTGCCGCCGACCCAGCCGATGCCGATCACCGCGACTTCAACTCGTTTCACCGGACGTTTCCTTTTTATTTTTGCAATGTGAATGCGCGGCCGGGCGGCCGCGGCGGCACACTATGCCAACTCGCCGCGCTGCCAAAGGGGCTGCTGCGCGCCATCCGAGCAATCGCAGAAATCATTGTAATCTATAGACTTTTTCAGCTTGCAGGGACAAGGCTGCCGACGCCGAAAACCTGCCGCGCGAACTGCGGATAGACCTCGGCCAGTTGCGGCGCCACCGTCTCGCGCATGAGCTTTAAGGTGGCGGGCGTGGGCGCCGGCGTTTCCGGCACCGCGGCCGGGCATTCGAATTCAAAGCCGGTGTGCTCGACCACCTCGTCGACAGTATGGCCGGGATGCACGCTCGCGAGTGTGAAATTTCCCTCGGCAAAACTGAACAGGCAGCGATTGGTAATGAGCGCGATCGGTCCGCCCGGGCGGAAGACATTCGGCTCGCTCGCGCCCGGCGCGCTGATGAAGTCGACCTGCGGCACCAGCGTGCGGCGCGAATGCTCGCTGCGGAACAGGATCACCTTGGGCACCACATAATAGAGATAGGCCGAGCCGAACGAGCCGGGGAAGCGCACTTTGGGATGACCATGTTCGCCGATCTCGACCAGATTGACGTTGCCATGGCCGTCGATCTGCCCGCCCGATAAAAAGAACACGTCGATGCGGCCTTGCCCGGCGCAGTCGAACAGTTCGCGCGCGCCATCGGTCCAAAACGTGTTTTTCGGACTGCCCAGCAGCGAAACGTAAGGCCGCCCTTGTCCGCGCTGGCGCGCGAGCAGCGCTGCGGTCGCCGGAATCGGCGAGGCATTGCCGACCGCCACGTGGCGCACGTCGCCGATCAGTCGCGCGATCACGTCGGCGAGCAATTCCTCGGTGCGGAAGTCAGGCTGCACGCTTGTCATAGACATACTTGTCCAGATATTCCGCGAAGCCTTGCTCGCTTGCGGCCATCTTGGCATACAGCGCCAGATGCTCCGCATCGGCGCCGTAGTAATCCGGCAGCGGCAGAGGCCAGGCGCCGCGCTCGGCGACCGCGATGCTGTCTATGTAGAAGCCCGCCAGCGTGCCGGCTGCGAGCAGCGGATCGTCGAGCAGATTGCCGTCGTGGATTTTCTCCACGGTGACGACCGTCTTCTCCGCCGCATGCGCCATCGTGGCGAGTTCGCGCTGGCGCCCAATCCAGACATTGCCGAAGCGGTCGGCCATCGGCGCATGGAACAGCGCGACGTCCGGCTTGATCGCCGGCAGCAGGACGATCGGGTCGGAATTGCCAAACGGTGAATCGATGACCTTCCAGTCGGCGCGATATTTCAGCACGTCCGAGCCGATGAGCCCGCGCAGCGGCATGAACGGCACGCCTTTTTCGCTGGCCTGCAAGGCCGCATGCAGCGCCGGGCAGGTGGCGTCCATCATCTTGATCGTGCCGGCGGTGACCGCGGCGGAAAACCGCGGCGCTGGGCCGAATTCGCCGAGCGAAACCGCGCTCGTCTCCAGCGTTGCCACGCATCCGGCGCCGATCAAAAGGTCCGCCTGCAGGCTGGAGGTCGGCAGTGCCACCAGATGCAGCCGTCTGATGCCGCGGCGGATCAGCGCACGCGTCGCCGCCATCGGGACACCCGAGACCTCGCGCGGCACCACCAGCATCGCGCCGTCGGTCAGGCTTGCGAGCGCCTCGTCGAGTGATTTCGCGGTTTGCAACATGGCGGCCCGCCGAGCCCGTATTGGCGTCAGGGAGGCCTTTTTCCCATTGTTGCGCTTGCAAGGTCCACTGGATTCTGCCGGCGCTTGTAGGGCAATGGCTGGTCCCGCACACTGCCACGGGACGCACGCGGGCAGCGAAATAGTGCTAAAGTCAACGCCAATAAAGGCCAAAAAGGCCCGCCACCGAGGGAGGATCCGCATCATGACTATTGCTCGGACGCGACAATTTACGCTTGCCGCCGTCGTTGCCGCCGCTGCGATCGGTCTGCTGTCGCAGCCGGCCGCGGCGCAAGGCAAGACCTGGAAACATGCCTTGCTCAACGCCAAGGCCGATGCCGGCTTCTTCATGATGTCGGCCAAACACGGCTTTGCCGCAAAGCAGGGCCTCAACCTCGAGCTCTTGCAGGTCAAGGACGATCAGATAGGCCTCAAGGCGCTGATCGCCGGAGAGGTCGATAGTTTCGAAGGCGGCCCCCAGGGCGTGTTTGCCGCGGTCGCGCGCGGGGCCGACGTCAAGATCATCGGCTGTCACTGGGTGGTGGTGCCGCACGGCATCTATGCGCGCGACGACATCAAGAAGGTAACCGACCTCAAGGGCAAGTCGATCGCCGTCTCGGCGCCGAATTCGATGCCGGATATGCTGGCGCGCTTCGCGCTGGCGAAATACGGCGTCACCCCCGACGAGGTGAAGCTCGCCGCCGTCGGCGGCGACCGCGAGCGCTATCAGGCGCTGGTCGGCGGGGTCGTGGAGGGCGCCGTCGTCTCCAACGAATATCAGCCGATTATGCCGAAGACCGTACATCTACTCATCGCCGGCCGCGACGCGGTGCCGAATTTCCTGCGCGTCTGCATGGTCACCAGCGGCAAAGTGCTGGCTGAGCGCGGCGACGATGCCGTGCGCTTCCTCGCCGCCGAAATGCAGGCGCTGCGTTTTGCACTTTCGCATAAAGCGGAAACCGTCGCGCTGACGCGGGAGATCATCCACGCCAAGCCCGACGACCCGCGCCCGGCCTTCGTCTATGACGACGCGGTCGCGCATCATGCGATCGATCCGGATTTGCCGATCCCGGCCGCCAAGCTGGAATGGATGGAGCAGCAATTGATCATGGCCGGTAAGCTGAAAGCGCCGATCGACCTGGCCAAGGTCACCGCGCCGGAATATCGCGAGAAGGCGCTCAAGCTCGCCGGCATGAGCCACTGAAGGCGAAGCGGAGAATCCTGCATGGGTGAGGTGAGTTTCGTCGATGTTTCCAAGCGCTTCAATCTGCGCGTGGAGAACGAAGTTCATCACGTGCAGGCGCTCGAACGCGTCAGCTTCACCGTGCGCGATGGCGAGATCGTGGCGCTGATCGGGCCGTCCGGTTGCGGCAAGACCACCGCGTTGCGCGTCGCCATGGGACTCGATCCGGCGAGTGGCGGCCGCGTCACCGTCGACGGCCGCGAGGTGCACGGCTGCGGCCACGACCGCGGCATGGTGTTCCAGCACGCCGAACTGCTTCCCTGGCTCTCCGCCATGCAGAACGTCATGTTCGGCCTGGAGATGAAGGGTATGCGCGGGCGGCCCCTGCGCGAGACGGCGGAAAAATATCTCGAGCTGGTTGGCTTGACCGATTCGAAAAACCGCCGCCCGCATCAGCTTTCCGGCGGCATGAAGCAGCGCGTCGGCATTGCGCGTGCGCTCGCCATCGACCCCTCGGTGCTGCTGATGGACGAGCCCTTCGGCGCGCTGGACGCGCAGACCCGCGAATCCTTGCAAACCGAGCTCTTGGAAATCCACGCGCGCACCAAGAAGACCATCCTGTTCGTCACCCACGACCTCGACGAAGCGGTGCTGATCGCCGACCGCATCGTGGTCATGAACCGGGGCCGGGTGCAGGAGATCGTCAGCGTGCCGCTTGCACGCCCGCGCGCCGACTTGAGCATCGTGCGCGGCCTGCCCGAGTTCAACGATACTCGCTACAAAATCTGGCGCCTGCTGCACGCGGCGCCGACGGTGCACTGATTATGGATCGCAAGCGTTGCTCAACACTCCGTTCGTTCCCGCGCAAGCGGGAATCCAGGGGCCAAAAAGTTAGTGCTTGCTGCCCTGGGTCCCCGCTTGCGCGGGGACGAACGGGGGAAAGTCAACACCATGGCTGATATTGCGGACAGTCAAGATACCGCCGCGGCGCCGGAAACGGACGCCGCCGAGCGCCGCCCGCTGCCGCGCTGGGCGATTACCTGCATCTCGGTCGCCACCATGCTGCTGCTCTGGGAGATTTTCGGCCGCGACGTCAATCCGGTGTTCGGCTCCTATCCCTCGGCCATTGCGGTCGCATTCTGGGCGCTGCTGCGCAGCGGCGATTTGTGGTCGGCGTTGTCGGAAAGCCTGCAGCCCTTCTTCGTCGGCTATGGACTCGCCATCGTGCTCGGCATTCCGATCGGCCTCGTCATTGGCCGCTTCCGCACCGCGGAGGCGGCGTTCGGCATCTACATCACAGCCGGCTACGCAATGCCTCTGGTGGCGCTCGTGCCGCTGTTGATCCTGTGGCTGGGATTGGGTTTCAAGGTCAAGGTGGCCGTGGTGTTCTTGATGTCGCTGTTCCCGATCTGCATCAACACCTGGCTCGGCGTCACCGCCGTGCCGAAGACGCTGATCGAGGTGGGCAAGTCGTTCGTGGCGCCCGACACCGTGATCCTGCGCCGCATCATCCTGCCTGCCACGCTGCCCTACATCATGGCCGGCATTCGCTTGGCAGTCGGCCGCGCGGTGGTGGCCATGGTGATCGCCGAATTTTTCACCACCATCTCGGGGCTGGGCGCGGTGATCATCAATTCCGCCAATAATTTCGACACCGCCACCATGTTCGTGCCGATCTTCATCCTGATGGCGATGGCGGTCGGCCTCAATGCGCTGATCGGCTGGGTCGAACGCAAAGTTGCGCCCTGGCAGGCGGAAATCAGCGGGCGCGATCGGGAATAATCAGACCAGCGCGCGCATCGCCTTGAACAGATTGTGCACCTGCGTTTCTGAAATATTGCGTGTGATGAACACCACCCGGCTCTGCCGGTTGCCGTCCGGCCACGCCGTGAGTTCGACCGGCGGATGCGCGAGGTGCTGCACGAATTGCACGACCACCGGACCTTGGCAGCCTTCGACGTCGAGGAAACCCTTCACCCGCAAAAGGTCCGGCCCACGCAGCGCCATCAGCGTATCCATGGCTTTTGCAAATGCCGGCCACGGCATCGGCGCGCTTTCCGTCAGCACGAATGAGCCGATGCCGTCGGAATGTACGGCTTCGGCGACGAACGCATTGCGTTGATCGTTCGCCGGTTCGGTGAGCCGGCTGGGATCGAGCTCGCCGTTCACGGCTTGCAAAATCTCGGCGCCTGGATTGAGCGCGCGCAATTGCACGGTGAGCTTTTCCGCTGCGCCTTCGCCGGCGATGTCGGTCTTGGTGATGACCAGGCGGTCGGCGAGGATCGCCTGCTTGCGCGCCTCCGCCGACCAGGAAAGCGTGCCGCTGCCGGTCTCGGCATCGATTACGGTGACCACGGCCTCGATGTGGAACACTTCGCCAAGCGCGCGGTCGGTGGCAAAGGTCTGCAGGATCAGCGAGGGATCGGCGAGCCCCGAAGTCTCGATGACGATGCGCTTGAAATCCGGCAACTCGCCGCGCTCGCGCTCCACCACCATGCGGCGCAAGGCCTGTTGCAAGTCGCTGCGCGCGATGCAGCACAGGCAGCCGTTGCCGAGCAGTACGGTTTCGTCGGCGCTGGAGCGCACCAGCGCGTCGTCGATGCCGGTTGAGCCGAATTCGTTGACCACAACCGCGGTGCCTTTGCCCTCCGGCGTGCGGAGGAATCGGCGCAGCAGCGTGGTCTTGCCGGCGCCGAGGAAGCCGGTGACCACGGTCACTGGAATGCGCGGGCCCCGCTCGCGCTTGAGCTTGCGGCCGAACATTCCGGCCGACGGAGAGGGGAAGGGTGAGTTCAT
>JBOHII010000502.1:0-3052 GCA_050725955.1 Pseudolabrys sp.
GGCCATAACCCCTCACCCGGATTGCTTCGCAATCCGACCTCTCCCTATGGGAGAGGTGAAGCGTGCTCGCTGCGTTTCAATCTGAAACAAAAACGCTCTAAGACCGGACAGCGAACGTGCTAAGCTAGACGGCAAGAAAATCGTGGAGGGGATGGATGCAAGCGCTGCTCATCGGGTTCTGCATTTACGCCGGCATATGGATTATTGTCTTGTGGGGCGCCCGCTATTTCGGCCCACGCGACGCCTGACGGTGGAAATGAGCGCCTTTACGCTGTGGCGCCTTTCGCCTTCCCCCGCCGCAAATGCTCGTCGAGCCGCGGCATGATCTCGACGAAATTGCACGGCCGGTAGCGGTAGTCGAGTTGATGCACCAGGATCTCGTCCCAGGCGTCCTTGCAGGCGCCGGGCGAGCCGGGCAGGCAGAAAATATAAGTCGCGTTTGCGACGCCGGCGGTGGCGCGCGTCTGGATTGCCGATGTGCCGATCTTCTTTTCGCTCGCCAGCAGGAACATCATCGAAAAGCCGTCCATCCTCTTTTCGAACAGCGGCTCTATCGCCTCCGGCGTCACGTCGCGCCCGGTGAAGCCGGTGCCGCCGGTCGTGATCACCACATCGACCGCCTTGTCGGCGATCCATGCCTTGACCTGCCGGCGGATGGCCTTGACGTCATCCTTGACGATGGCGCGTTCGGCTACCACGTGGCCGGCGGCGCCAATGCGCTCGATGAGCGTCGTGCCGGATTTGTCGTCGGCGAGCGCGCGGCTGTCGGACACCGTGAGAACGGCGATCTTCAGCGGCACGAATTGGCGGGCCTTGTCGATGCCGGGCATGGTTCGTCCTGATGGCGCTCAGAGTAAGGCGCAATGTACTTCTGTGCCAAGCCTGCGGCCAATGCCCTATTTCCAGAACGGCTTGCGAGCCTCGCGCATGGCTTGCTCGCGAGTCAGGCCAAGGTCTTTGAGTTGCCAGTCATCGAGATCCTTCAGCAACCCGCGCTGGCGGGCTTTTTCGAGTTCGAACCAGAGTTGTTGTCGCCGCGTCTTCTCAAAGATCGCGCCCAGCCAAGTAAGGACGCGCGCGGGCCAAGCTGAACCGTTGTCGACGGCGAGGTCGTGCGGTAAATTTGTCGGATTGCAGGTGTTGCTGCCGCAAGACATGTCTCATCTCCTTTGCGGAGCGAGACAACGCTTGACTGCGGAGCAGTTAACCGGGCGGTTGTCGCAAGCCCGGCACGGCCGACTTATAACAGATCAGCCCCTCCTTTTCAAATCGGCCTAAAGCTGCGCCGCCGAGAACGTATCGCAGGCCGACAATGTGCCCTGCTTGAAACCGATGCTGAACCAGCGCTTGCGCTGCTCGGCCGAGCCGTGGGTGAACGAGTCCGGCACGACGCGGCCTTGCGCGCGCCGCTGCAGCGTGTCGTCGCCGATTGCGGTCGCGGTCTGCAAGGCGGCGTCGATGTCGCCGGGATCGAGGAAGCTTCGGCGTTGCTCGGAATGGTTCGCCCAAATGCCGGCAAAGCAATCGGCTTGCAGTTCGACCCGCACCTGGATGCGGTTGGCGCCGGCCTTGTCGCCGGCGGCGCGCTGCGCGGCCTGCGCCTTGGGCAGGATGCCGAGCAGGTTCTGCACGTGATGGCCGACCTCGTGCGCGATCACATAGGCCTGCGAGAATTTGCATGCGTTGCCGGTGCAGCCGTGGAAGCGCGTCTCGATCTCGCGGAAAAAGGAAACGTCGAGATAGATGCGGCGGTCGGTCGGGCAGTAGAACGGCCCCATCGCGGCCTGCGCGAAACCGCAGCCGCCCTGCTCGCCGCCTGTGTAGAGGCGCAACCGCGGCGCTACATATTGCTGGCCGCGCTGACGGAAAATGTCACTCCAGGTGTCCTCGGTATCGCCCAGCACCGCGGCGACGAACTGGCCGGACTGGTCGCTCGGCGTGCCGACGCGGCGGTTGGCCGGCCGGGATTGCTGCATGCCGTGCGAGCCGCCGTTGATGAGTTCGGCGCCGCCGATCAGCACGCTTGGATTGATGCCGGTCGCCCAGCCGATCAGGCCGAGGATGATGATGGTTCCGATACCGAGGCCGCCGCCCCCGCCCCGAATGCCGAAACCGCCGCCACCGCCGCCGCCGGCATCACGATCGTCCTCGACATTGTCGCTGCGGCGGAAATCGTCCCAACGCATTTAGCAAACCTCCCGTGACGGTATCCGGATCATTGCCGAAGGGGTCGCCGGCGTCCAATGTGACTCATTTTGCGACACCGGTATGACCGATTAAGCCTCGGTTAAATAGGCAGAATTTGCCGGGTTGCGAGCGCTCTCCATAAACCGATTTTTCACCTTGAGCCGCCATGATGCCGGTCTGTCGGTTGTAGGTCCCGCGTCGCCGACCGCGTCACCTGAGTCAGAGTCCTGAGTCATGGTTGTGTCGCGTCGCGGGGCGCCCTCACGGGCGCCCCGTGGAGTTTCAGAGTGCACCCAACAGCATCGCATTCTGGTCGGCGACTGCGTCGCCGAGATGGCAAAGCTGCCTGGCGACTCTATCGACCTGGTTTTCGCTGATCCGCCCTACAACCTCCAGCTTGTCGGCGAGCTCAAGCGCCCCGACGACTCGCACGTCGATGCGGTCACCGACGACTGGGACAAGTTCGCAAGTTTCACCGCCTATGACGATTTCACCAAGCGCTGGTTGACCGCCTGCCGCCGCGTGCTCAAGCCGGCCGGCACCATCTGGGTGATCGGCTCCTACCACAACATCTTCCGCGTCGGCACCATCATGCAGGACCTCGGCTTCTGGATTCTCAACGATATCGTCTGGCGCAAATCCAACCCGATGCCGAATTTCCGCGGCCGCCGCTTCACCAATGCGCACGAGACATTGATCTGGGCCTCACGCGATCAAGACTCGAAATACACGTTCAATTACGACGCGCTGAAAGCCGGCAACGAAGACGTGCAGGTGCGCTCCGACTGGACGATCTCGCTTTGCACCGGCGAGGAGCGCCTCAAGGATACGAGCGGCAAAAAGGTACATCCGACGCAGAAGCCGG
>JBOHII010000503.1:0-2488 GCA_050725955.1 Pseudolabrys sp.
CCCCGAGCGCTCCTTCTTGTGCGCGACACCGCGCAAGGCGAACTGCTCCATGGCGGCGCGATGCGCGACGGCGCGGCGCGCCTTGCGCGGCATCAACGCGACCCGCACGCGCGGCAGGCACAGCAGCACCAGCAGCGCCACAAAGACCAGGATCTGCGATACCAGGATGCGGTGGACCGTCATTTCCGTGAGCGTCACCAGAAACCACGGCAACGCCAGCGCGGCCACCGCCGCGATGAGAACCGGCAATGCCGCAGTCTGCGACGACGATCGCGCCAGCACGCAGACAATTTCGCCCGAGGTCTTTGACTCGGCGGAGCGTATGGCGCTCGCGATGCGTGCGCGGTCTTGTGTCGACAGGCTCATCACCAACTCCCCGAGGCTCCGCCTCCGCCCGACGATCCGCCGCCGCCGGAAAAACCGCCGCCCGAGGAGCCGCCACCGGACGAGCCACCCGAACTGAGCAGCACATCAAACGCAAAATTCAGGGCGAACCAGCGGAACCCGGGCCAGAAGATGCACAGCAGGATGAAAATACTCGCGGCCAGAAGCAGCAACATGTTGGTCGGATCACGCGCCGGTTCGCCGTCGAGCCGCAGCGCCGGGCGCGCCTGCCAATCCGCCGAATCCGTGGTCAAAACGGTGATGATGTCATCGACGCCGCGCGCGATGCCGCCGCCGAAATCGCCGGCCTTAAAACGCGGCGTGATGGCGTTGACGATGATGACCTTGGACAGTGCGTCGGTGAGCGTGCCTTCGAGCCCGTAGCCGACCTCGATGCGCACGCGGTGCTCTTTCGGTGCCACCAGCAGCAGCACGCCGTTATTCTTGTCCTTCTGCCCGAGCTGCCAGGTGCGGAACAGCTGGTTGGCGTAGGGCTCGATCTCCTGGCCTTCGAGCGAGGCGACGGTGGCGACGACCAGTTGAATGCCGGACTTGGTTTCAAGATCGGCGAGCTTGCCGGTGATCGCGCTGCGCGTATCGGCAGGGATGATATTGGCCTGATCGACGACGCGGCCCGACAGCGGTGGAAAATTCAGCGCGAAGGCGACGCCGATCGTGCCCAGCAGCGCGAGCAAAGCCACAAGCAGCCGCGCTCCGCTGCCGGCTAAGGCCGAGGCGTTGCGGCCCGCATGCATGGCGATGCCTTTCCGCCGGCGGCGGCGCGTCAGAATTTCACTTGCGGCGGCTTCTCGGCGCCCTCGGTCGCGGTGAACGCGGCCATCGGCTTGTTGCCGCGGAAGAAGGTCATGGCCCAGAGGACCGAGGGGAAGGTGCGCAGCGACGTGTTATAAACGCGCACCGCTTCGATGTAGTCGCGGCGGGCAACCGTGATGCGGTTCTCGGTGCCCTCGAGCTGCGATTGCAGCGCCAGGAAGTTCTGATTGGACTTGAGATCCGGATAGTTCTCGCTCACCGCCAGAAGCCGGCCCAGCGCGCCGGTGAGCTGGTTCTGCGCGTCCTGGAACTGCTTGAGTTTTGCCGGATCGGTCAACTGCGAAACGTCGATCTTGACCTGCGTTGCCTTGGCGCGCGCCTCGATCACGGCGGTCAGCACGGTCTTTTCCTGGTTGGCATAGCCCTGCACGGTGGCGACCAAGTTAGGAATGAGATCGGCGCGGCGCTGATAGTTGTTCTGCACGTCCGCCCATTTCGCCTTGGCCTGCTCCTCGTAAGTGGGAATGGTGTTGTAGCCGCAGCCGGCGAGCGTAAGCCCGAGCAGAACGGCGGCGAGAACGCCGCGAATACGCGCCATCGAAACAGCCATCTAGGCCCCCTTTTTCTGGATGCAGCAGCAAAAGTTGTCTTCCGCGATCGCGAAGGCTCTTTTGCCAGAACGCGACCTGAGCGCGCGGCGGCACGCGCGCCCTTCAATAGCCCGCGACGCGGCGGTCCCGCAAGATACATGCGGCGCTAGCGATGCAGGCAGGAAAAGTCGCGCACAAGCTTTCGGGTTTGCAGCGGAATAGCGCGTTCGGCCTTGAGGTTGGCGGTCGCCGTCGCGCAAGAAAGCCAGAAATAATTATACGGCCGCGGATCGATGACCAGTCGGCTCGGCGCGAAATTGGCGACGATGACCGACAGATATGGGGTCGTGGAATACCACGACAGCCGGTTCAGCGCGGCGCCAATCCGCCCCGATGACACAAAATGCGGATCGCCGAGCGCGGGATCGGATGCGGTGCCGGTCGCGAGCGCGGCGACCGCCGCCTTGTATTTCGTCCAGGCGGTGACGAATTTCGCGGTTTCCACCGCGTGCACCAGCATCACCAGCAAGAATGCGCCGGCGACCGCCCGCGCCGCCGCACGGCATGACAGCAGCGCGACAATGCGGGCAAGGCCCGGCAGCGGCGGCATCGGCTCACCGTCGGCACTCAGTGCGTGCACGGACGCCAATGCGCCCAGCACGGGCGTGACAATGACAAATATCGTGCGCAGGTAATAGCGGTCGGCGGCGTGCAAAGCCTGATCGGCGAAGATCCAATAG
>JBOHII010000504.1:0-16006 GCA_050725955.1 Pseudolabrys sp.
CGATACTCAACGGCGCCGCCGATATGCGCTTTGGCGTGTTTCACGGCGCACGGTTCGTCCGCGTGTTGCGCGTCGGCATCGGCATGTGTTTTCACACTGAGGTGCCGCGGCGCATCGTCCTCCGGCAGCGCCATGGCGAAATGTTCGGTGACGGGCGTTTCGGCGCGTTTCGGCGCGGCACCGGCCATCGGCTTGGCGCCGGGCGGCGCCGGCAAGGGGCCGCTCATGACCACGACTTTGGTGTTGTCGAGGCCCTCCTGCCGCACCAGCGAGAACAGGATGGAGCCCTTGTCCGGCCGCAGCCGCACGCAGCCATGCGAAGCGGCGTGGCCGAGATTGTAGGCCTCCATGGTGCCATGCATGGCGTAGCCGCGATGGAAGAACACCGCCCACGGCATCGGCGTCAGACTGTATTCGCGCGAATACCAGTGCCGCTCGATGCGCTGCGGATGGAAGGTGCCGGTCGGCGTCTCGTGCCCGCGCCGTCCGGTGGACACCGGCCAGCGATAGGCTTCCGCGCCGTCGATCACGACGGACAAGCGCTGCTGCGATTTGCTGATTTTGACCAGGAGCTCGGCCTTGGCCGGCGCCGATAGACAGAGCAGCGCGCCCAAGGCGGCAATGCCGATGCAACGCATGAACGATCCCCAACAGGCCCGGCTGAGAGCTTAGCATCGCCCTCATATTGCGTCCTTGTAAAGCAATTATTAACCATGCAAGGCCTTGGCAAAATTCGAATTTTCGTAATCGGCGGGAACCGTTGCGCGGCGGCCACGGCTAAACCATCGCAAGCATTTAACCTGACAGGTGCAGGTGAAATCGCTAGACCGAAGACGTTATGCACGCACGTTTTTTCGCCATGCTCGGATTTTCGCTCGCCGTGGTCGTCGGCGTGGTGCTCGCCTCCGAATGGCTGCAAACCGCGAACGCGCCTGCCCCGCCCGCGGTCGTCGAACAGCCCGTCGCAAGCGCGCCGGTCTCCGCTGCGCCGGCCGCGCCGGCAGCACAACCCGCCGCGCCGACGTTAGCCGCAGCCGAACCGCCGCGGGCAGCGGCCGCTCCGTCGCCCGCCAACCCGCCGCAAGTTGTTGCCGCGCCACCGCCCGTCACGCCAGCGCCGGTCACGCCGGCGCCGGTGACAAGCGCGCCGCCTGCGCCGCCGCCGGCTGAGCCGCCGCCGGTCGTCGACGCACTGGCGCCGATTGCAGCACCGCCTGACACGGCCGCGCCACCGCCGGCGGAAACGCCGCCGGGTGTTGCCGAACCGCCCGCACCGCCGCCGCCCATAGCGAGCGCACCGCCGCCACCGCCGGTCGTCGCCGCATTACCGCCGGCCGAAGCGCCGCCCGCCGTCACCGCACAGCCGCCGCCAGCGGCAAGCGCGCCGCCAGCAGAAACGCTCCCGGCCGTCATCGCCACATTGCCGCCGGCGAAGCCCTCGATGGATGAAAACAAACAGCCGGCCAAGCTGTTGTTCGCCTCCAAGCAATTGCCGACGCTCGGCAAGGCCATGGCCATCGGCTACTACCCGCGCGGCTGTCTGCAAGGCGGCGTCGAATTGCCGGTTAATGGTCCGAACTGGCAGGTCATGCGCCTTGAGCGCAATCGCAATTGGGGCCATCCGGAACTGATCAAATTCTTGGAACGCTTCGCGCCGCTCGCCGCCAAGGCCACCGGCTGGCACGGCATCTTGATCGGCGACATGGCGCAGCCGCGCGGCGGGCCGCTGCCATTCGGACACTTGAGCCATCAGATCGGGCTCGACGTCGACATCTGGTTCATGCCGGCGCCCAACCGCCGGCTGACGCGGCAGGAACGCGAAGACGTTTCGGCCACCAACCTGGTCGCCGCCGATGGCAAAACGGTCAATCCGAAGGTCTGGACGCCGGCGGACATCGCCTTCATCAAGACTGCTGCCGAGCAGCCCGAGGTCGAGCGCGTGTTGGTCAATGCCGCGATCAAGAAGGAATTGTGCCGCGTCAGGGACAAGGACCATGACGCATGGATGTCCAAGGTGCGGCCTTGGTACGGCCACGCCGACCACATCCATGTACGGCTCAAATGTCCGGCCGACTCGCCACACTGCCGCAAGCAACCGTCGGTGCCGGGCGGCGACGGCTGCGGCGCTAAGGAGTTGGATTATTGGTTCTCCGACCGGATCCTACATCCCAAGCCCGAGCCAAAGCCGGCGAAGCCGTCGAAGCCGCCCAGGGCGCTCACCCTCGCCGATATGCCACCGGCTTGCAAAAGCGTGCTCGACGCGCCGGCCAATACCAATGCGGCCGTGCGTTAGTGGACCAAGCCGAATTCCGTTCGACGTCTGCACGCAGGGACCCCGGCATCGCGTTAGCGCTGTGGTACTGTTCCGGCAATGACAGTCGCTGTCGATAGAAGGGAATTGACGCGCGCGTCCGCCATGACGCGCTTGAAAGCGCGCGTCATGAGCTGGAACGCCAGGACATGGCGGAGCGGCCTTCGCCTGACCAGCGCTCTCGTCATGCTCAGCTTTGTCATCTGTCATCTGACCGCACACGCCACGCTCCTCATTTCCTTCGACCGCGCAGAAGCCGTTCTCGAGTTTCTTATGGCGCCGTGGCGGACGCCCACCGGCACGGCACTGTTGGTCGCGGCGGCACTTGTCCATTACGGGAATGCGCTGTGGTCGATTTACATCCGCCGCTCGCTGCGACTGTCGCGCTGGGAATGGGGCCAGCTTGCGTTCGGACTTTGCATCCCGGCGCTGCTGATTTTCCACGTCGTCTCAACCCGAATCGCGGAGAGCGTGCTCAATGTCAACAGCGACTACAGCACCGTGCTCGTCGTTCAATGGCTAATGTATCCGTGGCTGGGCGCCGTTCAGGTGCTCGCGGTTCTTTTGGTCTGGACGCACGCATGCATCGGCATTCATTTTTGGTTGCGCACCAAGACCTGGTACCCCGACTGGCGCGCGCATTTTTTTGCTTTCGGCCTACTACTGCCGGCTTTGGCGCTGGCCGGCTATATCACGGCGGGCAATCAAGTCCTGCGCGAGGCCAAGAAGCCGGACTACGTCCGTTCCGTGCTGGACGATTCCAAACTTACGGATCGGGCCCTCACGCGGATCGGAAGGTTCGTTCGTGCCGGTTTGGCCCTTCATGTCGGCTTGGTGCTGTTACCGTTCACCGCGCGCGACGTGCGGCGCTGGCATTACCGCCGGCGTCGGCCGCCGATGTTGAGCCACCCGCGCGGACGCACCGTGCCCATTTTGCCCGGCGCGACGGCGCTCGAAACTTTGCGCGAAAACGGAATTCCGCATGCTTCGGTGTGCGGCGGCAGGGCGCGCTGTACCACCTGCCGCATCCTGGTGACAAAAGGGCTGGACCATTTGCCTGAGCCATCGGGTTTGGAAGCCAAAGCGTTGGCTAAAATTGGCGCCGCCACCGGCACGCGCCTCGCGTGCCAAATTCGTCCGGGCAGCGACATTTCAATCATGCCGTTGCTTGCGGCCGACGCCACCGCCGCCGACGGCAAAGTGCGCGGGGGCTTCGAGGGCAGCGAGCGGCTGATCACGGTCGTTTTCGTCGATATGCGCGGCTCGACAAAACTGGGTGAGGCCAAGCTTCCCTACGACGTGCTGTTTATCCTCAACCAGTTCTTCCAGGAAATGACCAAGGCGCTCGTCGCCACCAACGGCCACTACTCGCAGTTCACCGGCGACGGGCTGATGGCGCTCTATGGGTTGCATGCGGCAGATCCGTCCGTCGGGGCGGTCGATGCCGTGCGCGGCGCGCGCGAGATGCTTACGCGTCTCGATCAGCTCAATCGGCAGCTTTCGCACGATTTGCCGGAGCCGTTGCGTATCGGGATCGGGATTCATTACAGCGAGGCGATTGTCGGCGCCATGGGGCCGCCTCGCTCGCAGATCATCACAGCGATCGGCGACACGGTGAACACCTGCGCGCGGCTCGAAAGCCTGACAAAGGATTACGACGCGCTCGTCGTCATTTCGCGTCGGGCCGCCGAAGCCGCCGGGCTCGACCTTAGGAACAGGGAACTGCATCAAGTGGCGGTCAAAGGCCGAATGGAGCCGGTGCAATTCTATGCCTTGAAGACCTTGGCGGACTTGCCGACCTAGTCCGGCCGCGGCGCCAAAAGGCGGCCAACGCGTCTCGCACTTGCCGTAGCAGACCGAGTTCCCAGCGTCGTCCTTTCCAAAAACATGGAGCGTCATGTATATAATTGCACCATGCCCGACGACCTCGAAATTTTGCGCGAACTGGAAAAGAAGATTCTCTGGCTGGCAAGCTGGACCATCCACAACGCCAACCATCTGCGCGAGAATACCGACGGCCTGAAGGTCGGCGGCCACCAGGCGTCGTCGGCGTCGCTCGCCACCATCATGACCGCGCTTTACCTTGAAGTGCTGCGGCCGCAAGACCGCGTCGCGGTGAAGCCACATGCCTCCCCAATCTTCCACGCAATCCAATACCTGCTCGGCAAGCAGACGCGCGAGCGGCTGGAGGCTTTCCGCGGCTACAAGGGCGCGCAGAGCTATCCCTCGCGCAGCAAGGACGCCGACGACGTCGACTTCTCCACCGGATCGGTCGGCTTGGGCGTGGCGCAGACGCTGTTCTCTTCGCTGGTGCAGGATTACGTGCGTGCGCATGGCTGGGGCCAAAAAATTGATGGAAAAGATCGGCCCGAGGGGCGCATGGTCGCGCTGGTGGGCGACGCCGAACTCGACGAAGGTAATATTTTCGAGGCGCTGCTCGAAGGCTGGAAGCAGGGCCTGCGCAATTGCTGGTGGATCATCGACTACAACCGGCAGAGCCTCGATGCCGTGGTGCGCGAAGGCCTGTGGGAGCGCTACGAGCAACTGTTCAAGAATTTCGGCTGGGACGTGGTGATCCTGAAATATGGCTCGCTGCAGCAGGCCGCATTCAAGGAGCCCGGCGGCGACAAGTTGCGCCAGTGGATCGACCGTTGCCCCAACCCGCTTTACTCCGCGCTGGTGTTCGCCGGCGGCGCCGCCTGGCGCAAGCGGCTCAATGACGAGATCGGCGACCAGGGTGAGGTCAGCCGGCTGATCGCGAATCGTTCCGACGCCGAGCTCGCCGCATTGATGAACAATCTCGCCGGGCACGATCTGCCGTCGCTGCTCGACGCATTCCACAACGCGGACAACGACCAGCCGACCTGCTTCATCGCCTATACCGTCAAGGGCTTCGGCCTGCCCTTCGCCGGCCACAAGGACAATCACGCCGGGCTGATGACGCCGGCGCAGATGGAGGAGTTTCGCCGGGCGATGACGGTTCGACCGGGCCACGAATGGGACAAATTCGAGGGCCTGTCGCTGCCGCCGGCCCACTTGCAGAAATTTCTCGATGCCGTTCCGTTCGCAGCGGGCGGTGCGCGCCGCCTGAAGGGCGCGGAGATCGAGGTGCCGGCAGCATTCCCCTCGCCGTTCCAGGCGACAACCTCAACTCAGACCGGCTTCGGCGCCATCCTCAACGAACTCGGCCGCGCCGACAGTGAATTCGCACGCCGCATCGTTACCACCTCGCCGGATGTGACGGTGTCGACCAATCTCGGCGCCTGGGTCAATCGCCGCGGCTTGTTTGCGCACGAGGCGATGGCCGACGTCTTTAAAAGTGAGCACATCCCGTCCACGTTCAATTGGGAATTCTCGCCCAAGGGCCAGCACATCGAGCTTGGCATCGCCGAGATGAACCTGTTCATTTTGCTCTCGGCGCTCGGGCTCTCGCATTCGATCAATGGCGAGCGGCTGCTGCCGATCGGCACGCTGTACGATCCTTTCATCGCGCGCGGCCTCGATGCGCTCAATTACGCCTGCTATCAGGATGCGCGCTTCATTCTGGTGGGGACGCCGTCCGGCATCACGCTCGCCGGCGAAGGCGGCGCGCATCAGTCGATTGCCGAACCGTTGATCGGGCTGGCGCAGGACGGCTTGGCGGCGTTCGAGCCGGCCTTTGTCGACGAGCTGTCGGTGATCCTGCGCTGGGCCTTCGGCTATATTCAAAAGGACGGCGATGCCGCGCCGTCCGAAGATTCCTTGTTGGTCGCGCGGCCGGACGCAAAACCGGTGCCCACTTTTGCTGACCGCGCTCCAGACTGGCTGCGCGACGAGACCGGCGGCTCGGTGTATCTGCGGCTATCGACTCGGCCGATCGAACAAATCGAGCGAAAGATGACGGACGAACTGGCGCAGCAGATCGTCGACGGCGCCTATTGGCAGCGTACGCCGGGACCGAACGCGCAGGTGATCGTGGCGTATACTGGCGCCATCGCGCCGGAAGCGATCGCCGCCGTTGGCCTCATGGCGGAGGATCGCCGCGATGTCGGCCTGCTCGCGGTCACCTCGGCCGACCGGCTCAACGCCGGCTGGACCGCCGCGCAACGCGCGCGCGAGCGCGGCCTGGTGCATGCGCGTTCGCACATCGAGCGGCTGCTGGCCGAGGTGCCGCCGCATTGCGGCCTGGTCACCGTACTCGACGGTCATCCGGCGACGCTAGCCTGGCTCGGCGCGGTCGCCGGCCATCGCACGCGCGGGCTCGGCGTCGAGCATTTCGGGCAGACCGGATCGCTCACCGAGCTTTACCGGCACTACGGCATCGATGCCAATGCCATCGTCGCCGCGGCGCAGGCGATCGCGCCTGGCCGGCCGATCCGGCACCTCAAGGCATTGCCCTAAGTCGCCAACAAGCGGTAGCGTCCTTGGGCTTTCGCAATGGAGCGCTCCAATGCCGACGACTGACAAGGAATTCGTCGGGTCGATTCCCGAATTCTACGACCGTTTTTTCGTTCCCCTCATCTTCGAACCTTACGCAGCCGACATCGCGCGCCGGCTTGCGACGCTCCGTCCGCAACGCATTCTGGAAGTAGCCGCCGGAACCGGCGTGGTGACGCGCGCGGTCGCGGCGGCGCTTCCCGAGGCGGAGATCGTCGCCACCGACTTGAATCAGCCCATGATCGACCATGCAAAAAGCCAGCAAAGCGCCGGACGGGTTGCGTGGCAAACGGCGGACGCTCTGGCGCTGCCCTTCCCCGACGCAAGTTTCGACGCCGTCGTCTGCCAGTTCGGCATGATGTTCTTTCCCGATAAGGTCAAAGGCTATGGCGAGGCCCGCCGAGTGCTGAAGGATGGCGGCAGCTATATTTTCAACGTCTGGGACAAGATCGAAGCAAACGAGTTTGTCGACATGATCATGCGGACGCTGGCCGAAGTGTTTCCGTACAATCCGCCACAATTCATGCAGCGCACCCCGCACGGCTTTCACGACAACAACGTGATCCGCGCCGACGTGAAAAACGCCGGATTTCAGCACATGACTATCGAACCGATGGAGGCGACAAGCCGCGCGGAGTCGGCGCAGGCGGCGGTTATCGCCTACTGCCAGGGCTCGCCGCTCAAGTTGGAAATCGAAGAACGCGGCGCGCCGGGCCTTGAGGCCGCAATGACGAAGGCAACCGAAGCGGTCGTCCGACGTTTCGGGCCGGGCCCGATCGAAGGAAAAATCCGCGCGTACATCGTTACCGCGTGCAAATGATCAGCGTCTCGCATCCTCCAAAATCATCGCCGCACCCTTCTCCGCGATCATCATGGTCGGCGAATTGGTGTTGCCCGAAGTGATCGACGGCATCGCCGAGGCATCGGCGACGCGCAAGCCCGCGATGCCGATTACGCGCAGGCGGGCATCGACCACGGCATTGGCGTCGTCGGCCCGGCCCATGCGGGCGGTGCCGACGGGATGGAAAATGGTGGTGCCGATGTCGCCCGCCGCCTTGATCAGCGCGGCCTCGTCATCGTCGCGGACTTGCGCGCCGGGCAGGTACTCGACCGGCGAATATTTCTGCAGCGCCGGCTGCGCCACGATCCGCCGCGTGATGCGGATCGCGTCGGCGGCGACGCGCTTGTCCTCCGGCGTGGCCAGATAGTTCGGATGGATGGCCGGCGCCGCGGCCGGGTCCGCCGATTTCAGCGTCAAGGAGCCGCGGCTGGTCGGCCGCACATTAGTAACGCTGACGGTGAACGCGGGGAACGAATGCAAGGGGTCGCCGAATTTTTCGAGCGACAGCGGCTGGATGTGATATTGCAGATTGGCGCGATCGAACGTGGTATCCGATTTGGTGAAGGCGCCGAGCTGCGACGGCGCCATGGTCAAAGGCCCGCGCCGGAACACGGCGTAGTTGACGCCCATCCAGGCCCGCGCCAGCGGCGAGGAATACATTTCGTTCAGCGTGCGGATGCCAGTCACCTTATAGATCATGCGTAGTTGCAGATGATCGTGCAGGTTGGCGCCGACGCCCGGGCTGTCGAACAGCACCGGAATGCCGAGCTGCGCAAGCTGCGCCGCGGGCCCGACGCCCGACAGCATCATGATCTGCGGCGAGCCGATCGAACCGGCGGCCATGACGACCTCGCCGCGGCAACGCGCCGAGCGCTCGACGCCGTCCTGCCGCCAGCACACGCCGGCGGCGCGCAAAGGACCTGATTTGCCGTCGAAGACCAGACCCTCGACCAGGCAGCCGGTCTCCAGGCGCAGGTTTTGCCGCTTCAGCACCGGCTTGAGGAATCCGCGCGCCGCCGACCAGCGCCGCCCGCGCTTCTGGTTGACGTGGAAATAGCAGGAGCCCTCGTTGTCGCCGGCATTGAAGTCGTCGATCGGCGGAATACCGTATTGCCCCGCCGCTTCGCGCCAAGCGTCGATGATGTCCCAGCGAATGCGGGGAAATTCGACCCGCCATTCGCCGCCGACGCCGTGGTCCGCGCTGGCCCCAAGAAAACTGTCTTCGTGCTTCTTGAAAAAAGGCAACACCTCTTCCCACGACCAGCCGGGCAGCCCAAGCTGGCGCCAGTGATCGTAGTCGCCGGCCTGGCCACGCATATAGACCATGGCGTTGATTGCGGAGGAACCGCCGATCACCTTGCCGCGCGGATAATTCAGGCTGCGGCCGTTGAGGCCGGGTTCAGCTTCCGTCTTGAACATCCAGTCCGAGCGAGGATTGCCGATGGCGAACAAATAGCCGACGGGAATGTGGAACCAGATCCAGTTGTCATTGCCGCCGGCTTCAAGCAATAGGACGCGGTTGCCCGCATCGGCCGACAGGCGATTCGCCAGCACGCAGCCGGCCGAACCCGCGCCGACCACGATGTAGTCGAATTCTCCCTCGATCGGCATTGACTCTGGCATGGCCGCACTTGTTAGCTGACGCTGGGCAAAACGGCGAGTCAGTTGATTGATGTGTTTGCGCTACAGCGATATCAACGCGCAATCCTGATATGCGGCCTGCCGGCTTGATCTCAGTCAACACGTATTGTCACGATTTGCGGACGGTGCGCGCAATTCAACGAACGATCCTGCTGGGGCCATCGCATGAAATCCGCTACCCGGGCGCGTGCCCGTTCGACCGCCGTTAAACAACGTGGCGTCGCGCTGCTGCGCGATCCGCTGCTCAACAAAGGCACGGCCTTCACCGACGCGGAGCGCGACGCCTTCGGGCTGCGCGGCCTTTTGCCGGCGCATGTGCAGACTATGAAGGCGCAGGCCGAGCGCATCCTCAACAATATCCGCAAGCTGCCGAACGACCTCGAACGTTACGTCGCACTCAACGCGCTGCACGACCGCAACGAGGCGCTGTTCTTCCGCGTCGTCACCGACAACATCGACGAGATCCAACCGCTTATCTATACCCCGACGGTCGGCATCGCTTGCCAGAGGTTCGGCGACATCTTTCAGCGCCCGCGCGGCCTTTTCGTCAGCGCCAACGACCGCGGACGCGTTGCCTCGGTGCTGCGCAACTGGCCGCATGCGGCCAAGTTGATCGTCGTCACCGACGGCGAGCGCATTCTCGGCCTCGGTGACCTCGGCGCGAACGGCATGGGCATTCCGGTCGGCAAGCTGTCGCTTTATTCGGCCTGCGCCGGTATTCACCCAAAGCTCTGCCTGCCGGTGATGCTCGACGTCGGCACCAACAACGAAGCCTATCTCAAGGGTCCCTACTACGTCGGTATCCGGCAGAAGCGTCTCACCGGCAAGGCCTATGACGACTTCGTCGACGAATTCATCACCGCCGCGCGCGAGGTTTTCCCCGGCGTTCTTATTCAGTTCGAAGACTTTGCCAGCCGCAACGCCATCCACCTCCTGCGCAAATACCGCGATAAAATTCCGGCGTTCAACGACGACATCCAGGGCACCGCGGCGGTTGTCCTCGCCGGTCTGCTTTCGGCCCTGCGCATCAGCGGCGGAAGACTTAAAGACCAGTCGATCCTGTTCCTTGGCGCCGGCCAGGCGGCGGTCGGTATCGCGGATTTGACGGCGTCGGCGATGGTGACGGACGGCGCCGGCGAAGCGGACGCCTGCGCGCGCATCCGGCTGGTCGACATCGACGGGCTGTTGATCAAGGATCGCGCCGGGCTCAACGCCGCGACCGAGCGCTATGCGCATCCACACGCGCCGGCCAGCGATTTCCTGTCGGCAATCAAGGCGCTCAAGCCGACGGCGATCATCGGCGTCGCAGCGGCGCAGGGCGCGTTCACGCCCGAAGTCCTGAAGACGATGGCCGAGCTCAACAAGCGGCCGATCGTGTTCGCACTGTCCAATCCGACCTCGAAGGCCGAATGCTCGGCGGAAGAAGCCTATCTGTACACCGGCGGGCGCGCGCTGTTCGCCTGCGGCAGCCCCTACGATCCAGTAACGATCGACGGCAAGACCTTCGTGCCGCGCCAGGGCAATAACTCCTATATCTTCCCCGGCGTCGGCCTCGGCGCCATTGCCAGCGCCAGCAAGCTCGTCACCGACGAGATGTTCATGACGGCCGCGCACACGCTCGCCGAGATGGTCGGCGAGGAGGATCTCAGGCAAGGCAGCCTTTATCCGGCGCTACCGCGCATCCGCGAGGTGTCAACGCAAATCGCTGCGGCGGTTGCCAAGATCGCTTACAAACGCGGCCTGGCGAAGGGGCGCGCACCCAAGAACATGCTGGCCTTTGTCAAATCGCAGGTTTACGAGCCGCGTTATTGAGTGCCTGAAGCTTCGCGTATCACGCGACGGGCACCGGCAGCCGAATTCGTGATATGTCATCGTCGGACCTTTCCCGACGACGACACGTCCATGTTTCCTCCCGAGCGCATCGTCTGCCTTACCGAAGAAACCGTGGAGACACTCTATCTTCTCGGCGAAGAGCGCCGCATTGTCGGCGTATCGGGCTACGCAATACGCCCGCCGCAGGTGCGCAAGGAAAAGCCGCGCGTCTCCGCCTTCATTTCCGCCGACGTGCCGAAAATCCTCGCGCTTGAGCCCGACCTGGTCCTGACGTTTTCGGATTTGCAGGCCGGCATTGTCGCCGACCTGATCCGCGCCAATGTCGCCGTGCACGCCTTCAACCAGCGCGACGTCGCCGGCATCTTCGACATGGTCCGCATGCTGGGCGCGCTGATCGGCTGCCCGGCGAAGGCCGATGCGTTGGCCGGACGGCTCGCCGCCCGTGTTGACGCCGCGCACGAGCAAGCCCTGCACCTGCCGCGCCGCCCGCGGGTTTATTTCGAGGAATGGGATGAGCCGATGATCTCCGGCATTCGCTGGGTGTCGGAACTGATCGAGGCCACCGGCGGTATCGACGTGTTTCCAGCAGTTTCCATGCGCAAGAACGCCAAGGACCGCATCGTATCGGCGGCGGATGTGGTTGCCGCCCGGCCCGACATCATCATCGGCTCCTGGTGCGGCAAGAAATTCGTGCCCGCCAAGGTCGCGACGCGGCCGGGCTTTGCCCAAGTTCCTGCGGTTTCAACCGGCTGGCTGCGCGAGATCAAATCCACACTGATCCTGCAACCGGGCCCGGCGGCGCTCACCGACGGGCTCGACCGGCTTGCCGGAATCATCGCCGAATGGGTTGAAAACCTACCGTCGCAAGCCCAAAAATAAGCATGACGGATGCGACGTGAATTCGCCCTCCGGACATGCTAACAAGAGCGTCCGCGAAGCAGAGGACACGACAGCGATGCAGCCGAACAAAGCCCGCGCCGACCTGTGGATGGATCTTGGAATGGTGGTCTTCCTCGTCGTTTTCGACGTGGTCGCGCGGCTGGTGCCGCACGCGCCGGGCGTCTGGCCATTCGCCGCCAGCGCGCTATTTGCCGGCCGCATGCTGCGCATGCCGGCGCTGGCAATCATCGTTCCGCTCGCCGCAGTGCTTTTGAGCAATGTCGCGCTCGCCGGCGACGATTGGCGGATCACCGCGGTGGTCTGCGCGGCCATCACGCTGCCGGCCTTCGCCGGCATGATTGCGCGGCGTTATCCGGGAGCCCTTGCGGTGATCGGCGGAATGATCGCTTGCTCACTGATCTTCTTCGTGACGACGAACTTCGCGGTCTGGGCTTTCGGAACCCTTTACCCGCATACGCTGCAAGGACTGACCCAGTGTTACGTCGCGGCGCTGCCGTTCCTGGACAAGACCGTGCTGGGCGACTTGTTCTGGACCGCGGTGTTGTTCGGTGGCGCGTGGCTCGCACAACACGGCCCGGCGCTGATGCGGCGCGCGCACTAACCAACCAATTTCTGCAATCGCGTCCACAATGACTTGAGGCGGCCGACGAAATCGGCCGCCTCTTCCGGTTCGGCCAGCCGCAGCCCTACCGTGGTCACCCGGCCGAAATCGACCTTGTGCGCCAACAGCGCGATCGGGCCCAGCTGCACGATGTCGCCGGTCTTGGCCGCGCGGCCGAGATGCTCGGTGAAATAATCGGCCAGCGCCACGTCCATGTGGTCGGCGGCGACTTGCAGGCCGTAGATATCGGCCAGCGCGCCGAGCGTCGCATCGCTAGGCACGAAAAAGTCGCCGAGCAGCCGCGGGTCGGGTGAGGCCGGCGGCGGCATGTTGACGAAGAAGCGGTCGAGCGCCTGCGCCTTTTCCGGCGGCGCCAGCAGATAGACGTAATCGCCTCCGCGCACCGGATCGGCTTCTGCCGGGGTCAATATCTCTTCGTTGCGCACGATCAGCGTCGGCCGCGCCCAATTCGGAATGAGGCCGCGGCGCAGGAACGGGCTGTTGGCTGGGACCGGATAGCCGACGATTTCGCGCGTCAACTGGCCGGGGAGATCGAGCTCGACGCGGCGCGGCAGCGGATCGGCGCGCACGAACGACATGTCGAGTTTGCGCGCCGCCAGGGCTACGGTCCAGCCCTGCACCAGCAGCGACGACAGCACCACCACAAAGGCCACGTCGAAAAACAGATAAGCGGCCGGCAAACCGACCAGCAGCGGGATGGAGGCGAGAAAAATCGCCACAGCCCCGCGCAATCCGACCCAGGACACGAACACCTTTTCACGCCACTGGAAGCCGAACGGGGCGAGGCACAAAAACACCGCGACGGGGCGTGCAATCAGCATCAGCACCAGCGCGACCACCACAGCGCCAACGAGGCTGTCGGCCAGCCGCTGCGGCCATACCAGCAGGCCGAGCAGCACGAACATCACGATCTGCGCGAGCCACGTCACCGCATCGAGAAACACTACGACCGAATTATGCGCGCGCGTCTGCCGGTTGCCGACGACGAGGCCGGCAAGATAGACCGCGAGAAAGCCGGACGAATGCGCCGTATTGGCGGCAGCGAAGACGACCAGTGCGCTCACTGCTACGAACGGCGCGTGCAGGCCTTGCGGCAACGCGAGACGATTGAGCACCAGCGTGATGATCCGCCCGCCTACGACGCCAATAATGCAGCCGAGCACCGTGTCGCGCAGGAACACGAGCAGCGCATGCGACCAGCCGTGATCGCCGGCCAAGAGGAACTCGACCAGCAGCAAGGTGAGAAAGACCGCGAACGGATCGTTGGTGCCGGACTCGACTTCCAGCGTCGCGCGCACGTGCGGGCGCAAGCGCAGCCCGCGTGCATTGATCAGCAGGAACACCGCTGCTGCATCGGTGGAGGCCACGACGGCGCCGACCAGCAACGCCTGCGTCCAGCCGATATCGAGCACGAACTTGGCGACCGGGGCGGTCAACAATGCAGTGATCAGCACGCCGACTGTCGCCAGCGTGACCGCCGGCGCCAGCACATTGCGGAAGGTGGCGAGCCGCGTGCGCAAGCCGCCGTCGAACAGGATCAGCGCCAGTGCGATCGAGCCGACGGTGTAGGCGGTGTGCACGTCGTCGAATTTCAGGCCGCCCGGCCCGCCTTCCCCGGCCAGCATGCCGAGCAGCAGGAACACCAGCAACAGCGGCGCGCCAAAGCGCAATGCTACCAGGCTTGACAAAATGCCGGCCAGAACCAGCAGGCTGCCGAGCAGAATGGCGATACTGACGCTGTCGAGCGAGGCCATGGCGGCTATTCGAATCCTCCTTGAGCCTATAGGAGGCATTCGCGCGGCTAAGGGCAATGAGAATTGAGTCGCAGCGGCGATATCGTGGCCGCGCCGGTCAGAACGCCAGACTGGGCAGCAAAGTGGCGATTTTCGGGAACATGACGAGGAGGACAACCCCGATCAGCATGATCACCCAATAGGGCGTCGAACTTTTAAATATTTCCCAGACCGTGATGTCGTCGTCGTCGACCGCCGCCTTGACGGTGAACACGATCAGCCCGAACGGCGGCGTCAGCAGCCCGGCCTCGATCGCCAGGATGCCGATGATGGCGAAGGCGATCGGGTCATAGCCGAGCTTGACCGCGACCGGCTCGAAGATGGTGACCGTCAGCAGCATGATGGAAATAGAATCGATCACCATGCCCAGCAGGAACCAGATACCGACCATGATAACCAGCACCAGGCCGGCGCCGAGGCCGCTGCCGAGAAACACGCTTTGAATGGCGTTGGTGACGCCGGTCATCGCCAGCGTGCGGGAATAGAGCTGCGCCGTGACCAGCAGCACCAGGATCGGCGCCGAAGTGCGCCCCACCGACAGGATGGACTCGATGATGCCGCGCAACCGCATGCCCTTGAGGATCGCCATGATCAGGCCGATGAAGGCGCCGGCACCGGCGCCCTCGGTTGGCGTGAACACGCCGAACCAGATGCCGCCGAGCACGCAGATCACCACCAGCGCGATGCCGGCTCCGCTGCCCCAGGCTTGCAGCCGAGTACTCTCAACTTCCTCTTCGATCACGCCGACCTGGGCTGCGCCGACGGTGGATATGGCGCGGCCCGGCGCCGGCGCGGCGCCAACGATATCCGGCCGCACGATGGCGACCACCAGCACATAGAGGCAGTAAAGGCCGGCGATCATCAGGCCGGGCAGCACGCCGGCGAGGAATATCTGGCCGATCGATTTTTCTGTGAGGATGCCCCACACGATCATCAGCACGCTCGGCGGGATCAGCATTCCGAGGCAGGAGGAGCCGGCGACCGTTCCGAGCGCGAAGCCGCGGTGGTAGCCGTGACGCTTCATTTCGGGGTAGGAAATGCGCGAAAACGCGGCCGCGCTAGCGATGCTCACGCCGGTAACGAAGGAAAACAGTGCATTGCCCAGAATGGTGGCGATCGCCAACCGGCCGGGGATACCGCGCAAGCCGCGATTGATGCCCTTGTAGACATCGGTCACAGCGCCCGAACGGCCGATGAATTCTCCCATCAACATGAACAGCGGAATGACCGCGAACACGTAGTCGCGCAACGCCGAGTAGGCGGTCGAGCCGAGCATGCTGGTGACCACGTGCATGCTGCCGGTCACCAGGTAGAGGCCGAGCGCGCTCGCTATGCCGAGTGCGACGGCTATATGCACACCCAAGGCCACCAGCACCAGAAGCGTGGCGATCAACGCGGCGGCAACCTCGACGTTAAACACGGACCTTGCCCCTTTTTACCCGTGGCCGCTCCTCAGAGCGGCAGACCGGTTACCTCGTCGTATCGAATCTTATCGTCGGTCTGGGGCCCGAACACGTCGAGATAGGCCAGCACCAGATAGTTGATCACAGCCAGACCGGAGCCGATCAGAATCATGAACCGGGTCGGCCATGACGGCACGTGCAGCGCTCCTTCGCCCTCGAACTCACCGCCGACCCACGATGCAATGG
>JBOHII010000505.1:0-4603 GCA_050725955.1 Pseudolabrys sp.
TCCAGCGTGTACAGCCCGCCGCTGAAACGATCCATGGTGTAGACGATCTCGCGTTCGTCGACGAACACGTCGTTGAGCTGGATGGCGCCGACCGGCGAGCCTTTCGGCGCCGGCGGCACGAAGGCCGCGACTTCCCGCGGCTGGTACGGATTGGAAATGTCGTAGGCGCGCATGCCGCCGTTGAAGAAAGTGCCGAGCACGATCTGGTCGGAATGCCAGGCGGTCGGCACCGGCGTATTCTCGAACAGGTTATGCGCGCCGAAGCGCCCGCCGCGGTCCTTATAGGCGTCGACCGGCGGCATCGGGCAGGTGGCGATCGGCACCAAGTTGGTCTCGTCGCGCGCGTCGAGGACCCACACCAGCTTCGGCCAGTCGTTGGCCTTGTTCTCGGTCGACTCGTCGGTGACGATCACCAGGTTGCGCTCGAACAGCGGCATCACGGTGTGCATGAAACCGGTATAGGGCGGCGAATTGGTCCAATGCGAGATCGGTTTCGGGTGCGCCTTGTCGGAAATGTCCATCACGAACATGCCGCCGTCGATATAGGCGAGATAGAGCCGGTCCGGCCGTTGCTTGTAGACGTTGGGGTTGTGCGCGCGATAGCCCTTGTCGAGCTTGTGGCGCGGCGGCGGCGCGACATTGTCGCCCTCGCGCGTGCCGGGCATCCACCAGCGGCCGACTTCCACCGGCTTCGAAGGATTGCGCACGTCGATGCAGCGGTAGAACTGATCGTCCTGCGCGTTGCTCGGCTTGAAGTCTGCGGCGCCCGAAGCCATGTGGACGTATTCGCCGTCGCAGAACCACAATTGATGCACGCCGCGCGAGGTCGCGCCCGAGCAGTCGAAAAACGAGATCGAGCGCGGCTTCTCCGGCACCGACACGTCGAACAGTTCGACGCCGGCCGGCTGCTGGCCCTTCTGCTGCGTCTGGTAGGCGACCGCCAGGATATCGCCGGACATTTCCAGCGAATTCGAACGCATATGCGCCTGCGGCAGATCGGTCTGCACCACCACTTTCAAATTGCGCGGGTCGGAGACGTCGACGCCGGTAAAATTCTTTGGCGCGCTTTCGTGCGCCAGCCAGATGATGCGGCGGCCGTCCTTGGCGACTTGCACCGCCATGCCTTCACCCATGCCGCCGAAGCCGCCGAGATCGTTCTGGGCGAGTAGCTTAAAATTCCAGGTGATGGGTTCCCCGGTCTGGGTGAGCGGATTGCTTGCGGCGGGCATTCGGATCTCCGGTGCGGACGGTTGGCGTGGAAAGGCCGGCGCGGTCGCGCCGGCCCGGTGTTTAATGCATGCGGCGTCTTTGCGTAACCCCGTCGTCAGGCCATGGCCTTCTTGAGGAAGTCTTCGCGGAAGGCCTTCCCCCAATCCGGGATTGCCTTGATCTTCTTGGCTGCCAGCAGCACCTCGGCGTGATGCTGCATGTAGGGCTTGAGGTCGGCCGGCCAGCCGGGACCAACCTCGACGTGGCTGAGCGCCTTGGCGAATGTCGTCTTGGACATCTTGTAGCCCTTCGAGGTGTAGAACGAAAAGATCACATCCGACACCTTTTCCGGATGATCCTTGAAGTCCTTCCCGACTTCCAGCCAGGCCTTGAGATAGGCGACGATGGTGTCCGGATTCTTGTCGACGAATTCCGGCGTTGCCGCCATGAACACCGGCAGCTTGTCGAACGAGTAGAAATCCTCGAGCGAGTTGGCGAGCCCTTCGTCTTCCGCGATCGCGTTGTAGGGTTCGACATTGACCATGGCGTCCACGGTCTTGGCGGCCATGGCCGCCACCATGTCGTTCACGTTCATGCGGATTTCCTGGTAGTCGCCCTTGTGCAGGCCGGCCTTGGTGGCGATCTGGTCGACGAAGATATTGCCGGTCGACGATCCGGTCTGGTTGGCGACCTTCTTGCCTCGCAGGTCGGCGACGGTCTTGAGCCCGAGGTCCTTGCGCGCCATCACGCGCGCGGTCTTGCCGACATATTCGATCTTGGCGATGGCCACCAGGCCGCCTTTGCTGTTGCCGATGATAAAAGAGGGGCCGGCATAGGTGCCCATGTCGACCTGGCGCGCCACCATCTGCTGCATGGTCAGGTTGCCCGACGGCACCGCGAATTCCTCGAACTTGACGCCGTGCTTGGCCAGATAGCCGGAGCGCAGCAGGTAATAGGTCGGCATGCCCCACATGTTGGTCTGGTAGCCTTGGCGAATCGTCTCCATTGCCGCCATCGAGGGCTTAACGCCCAGTCCCGCCGCCAGCACGCCGGCGCCGGTTGCCGCCAGCGCGTGCCGGCGGGTGATGCCTTTCGTAAATGTCGTCATCGTGATCCTCCCTTATAGCTCGCTCATGGCTTGCTTATGGTTTGGCTTTTCCGTTTGTCGCCACGTTGATCGTCTCGTCTGCGTTGGCGTCATGGCCGAGATAGCGCAACAATTCCTTCTGGCATTCGACGAATTCGGCGCTGAGCGGATCGCGCGGCCGCGGCAGTTGTATCGTGACCACGGTCTTTACCGTTCCCGGATGCGGCGTCATCACCACCACGCGGTCCGCCAGAAAGGCCGCCTCGGCGACGTTGTGCGTCACATAGATGATCGTCTTGCGGGTTGCCCGCCACACCTCCGCCAGCAGCCGCTGCATGTCGTCGCGCGTCAGCGCGTCGAGTGCCGCGAACGGTTCGTCCATCAGCAGCACAGCCGGATTGTAGGCCAGCGCGCGCGCAATGGCGACCCGTTGTTGCATGCCGCCGGACAGGTGATGCGGGTAGGAATCGGCGAACTTCTCCAGTTTCACCAGGCGCAATTGCTCGCGCGCAATCTCTTCCCGCTCGGCTTTCGCAATACCCTTCATTTCCAGGCCGAAAGTGACGTTGCCGAGCGCGGTGCGCCAGGGGAAGAGCTGGGCGAAATCCTGGAACACGACGCCGCGATCCATGCCGTAACCGGTGACTTGCTTGCCGCCGATCCTGATCTGCCCGCCGGTCGGGGTGAGGAAGCCTGCTATGATATTAAGCAGCGTCGACTTGCCGCAGCCGGACGGGCCGACGAGGCAGAGGAACTCCGACTGCTCGATCGAGAAGCAGGCATCCTTCACCCCCTGCACGCGCCCGGCGGGCGTGTCATAGGCGAGCGAAACGTCGGCGATTTCGATATGGGGCATGCCGTGTTTCCGCTGCTAGGCCTTGACCTTGTGCGCCACGTTCCAGCGCGCCGGGCGTTTCTCCCGAAACGCGGCGAAACCTTCCGCGGCCTCGTCCGATTGCCGCTTGGCGGCGTGGCTTTCGATCAAGCCGGTGAAACCCGCCTCGTCAAGGTGGCTCCAGCCCGCGCGCAGCGCGCAGAGCTTGGTCTGCGCCACCGCGTCCGGCCCGTTGGTCAGGAGTTCGTTGACGATGCGTTCGCCGGCAGCTTCCAACTCGGCAAGCGGCACGACCTCGTGCGCGAGGCCGATGCGCAGCGCCTCCTTGGCGTCGAAGCGCTCGCCGGTGAGCGCGTAACGCCGCACCTGGCGCAGGCCGATGGCGTCATTGAGCTGTGGAATGATGATCGTGCCGGCGACCCCGATGCGCACCTCGGCGATCGAGAACCTGGCATTGTCGGCGGCGATCACGACGTCGCAGGCCGAAATAATACCGGTGCCGCCGCCGAAGCAGGCCCCTTGCACCAGCGCGACCGTCGGTACCGGCAGCCAATTGAGCCGCTGCACGGCCTCCGCCGTCATGCGCGAGGCGGCGAGGTTTTCCTGCGGCGAAGATCGGCGCACTGAATCGAGCCAGTGGATGTCGGCGCCGGCCTGGAAGTTCTTGCCGTTGCCGGCGATCACCACCGCGCGCAGCGATTTGCCCGCAAGCGCGTCATAGGTCTTGAGCAGCGCCGCGATCAGCTCGCCGTCATAGGCGTTGAAAACTTGCGGCCGATTGAGGGTGACGCGCGCGACGCCGCGCGCATCGACGCTGCAGAGCACCGGGTCGGTGGCGGACGCCTCGCTCATTCGCTAACCCTTCGTCATCCGCATCATGCCCCAGCGCAGCACCGTGGCGCGCTCGATGGAGCCGAACACCACGCGCTCAAACACGAAGCCGATCGCCCCGATCACCACGATCGCGGCCATCATGACGCTGGTCTGCAGGAACTCCTTGGCGTCGAAGATCACCCAGCCGAGGCCCCAGTCGGAGGCCGCGATCATCTCGGCGCCCACCACCGCGATCCAGCAGCGCAGGAACGCCTGCCGCATGCCGGTGATGATGAAGGGCGAGGCGCCGGGAACGATCACTTTCCAGAACAGCTTTTTCTCGTCGGCGCCCATGGCGCCGGCCGCGCGCAGCCACAGCGGGTTGACCGAGCGCACCCCCGACCAGGTGTTGAACAACATCGGAAAGGTCGCGGCATAGAACACGATCAGGATCGTCGTAAGATTGCCGATGCCGAACCACAGCATGAACAGCGGCACCAGCGAGAACGAGGGGATCGGCATCAGCGCGCTGACCAGCGGCAGGAAGAAATTTTCGATGGGCTTGTAACGCGCCATCAAAATGCCGAGCGGCATGCCGAACGCGATGGCGAGACCGAAGCCGAACAATACCCGGTAGAGCGTCGCGCCGGCGTGCTCGA
>JBOHII010000506.1:0-3806 GCA_050725955.1 Pseudolabrys sp.
TGACCCGGCAATGCATCATGCGAAAAAGATGGCTGCGCGGGTCAAGCCCGCGCAGGACGGAGTTATTTTCCCATGCGCTATCAATTTTTCTACTGGCCGGAAATCCAGGGCCGCGGCGAATTCGTTCGGCTGGCGCTGGAGGATGCCGGCGCCGCCTACGACGACGTTGCGCGCGGCAAGGCCGGCATGGATAAAATGATGGCGATGATGAACGGCGGCGACAAGCATCCGCCGTTCGCGCCGCCGTTTCTCAAAGCGGGCAAGCTGGTCGTCGCGCAAAGCGCGAATGTCCTGTTTTATCTCGGGCCGCGGCTGAAGCTTGCCCCGCGCGACGAAGCAAGCCGGCTCTGGCTCCATCAATTGCAGCTCACGGTGACCGATTTCGTCAAGGAGATCCACGACACCCATCACCCGCTCGGCGGCGAATTCTACTACGAGGACGCCAGGCCCGAGGCCAAGCGCTTCAGCGAGAATTTTTTAAAAGGTCGCGCGCCGAAATATCTCGGCTATTTCGAACGCGTGTTGGCCAAAAGTGGCGGGCCATTTACGCTCGGGCGAAAATTCAGTTATGTCGACTTGTCGCTGTTCCAGCTCATCGAAGGCCTCGCTACGCGTTTCAAAATGCGATGAAGCGCATCGAGCGCAAAGTCCCCGGTGTCGTGGCCGTGCATGACCGCGTCGCGGTGCGGCCGCGCATCGAGAAATATCTCGCCTCGTCGCGCCGGATCGCCTTCAACGAGATGGGAATATTCCGGCATTACGCCGAGTTGGACGAATAATTTTCTCTCGCGGCGCGCGCTAGCCCTGCGCGTTGAGCGTTTTGCCGCCAGCGCTGACCGGCTTGGCGGACACCAGCGTGAACGCGATCACGCAAGGGACCGTGCCCTTGTTCACCCAATTGTGGATGGCGCCGCGCTGCACCAGCACGTCGCCGGCTTTCAGGTGCACGCTGCCGATATCGAGCTCCATGTCGATCTCACCGGAGATCACCACGGCATAGTCGATCGAATCCGTACGGTGATTGCGCGGGGCGACGCTGGGGCCGAAGCTGACGATGCGGAACACGCTGCCGTTGGCGACCGTGGTGCCGATCTTCTTGCCCGAAGGATCGGTGTCGTCATCGTTATCGACCGGAAAGCCCTCGGTCGTCCAGATCACGCTGTAATTTGCGCCCGGCCGCGGCGACGACACGTTCTTGACCTGCTCGTCGATCAGCACCTTGGCGCGGCCTTGGCCATCGTGTCCGGTGACGACGCGACGGATATTAAGGCTCATCGGCATATTCCTCCCTGACAGAATTTTTGCGGCGATCATGGGCTCAAGCGGCGCGCGATTGCAATCGGTTCAGTTCGCCGGCGATTTCCTGCCGCCCTCGTACCAAAGCAAGAATAATCCGGAGCCGACCACAACGGCCGAGCCGGCTAACAGTCCAGGCGTCGGGATTTCGCCCCAGAACAGGAAGCCGAGCCCGATCGCCCACACCAGCGAGAAATAATAGAACGGCCCGACGGCAGCCGGCGGCGCGAGCGACAGCGAGCGCGTCCACCAATACTGACCGAGCGCATTGAACATTCCGTTCACCAGCATGGCGGTGAGATCGAGGCCGGTTGGCCAGGTGAAGCCGAAGATCGGCATGGCGGCGGCGAAGAACACGGCGAGGAACGCCATTTGATACATGGTCAACGTTTCCGCCGACTCGGTCGCGGTCATGCCGCGTACCGCCGCAGTGACACTGCCGTAGAGCACGGCGTTGGCGACCGCGAACAGCGCGCCGAGGCGAAAGCTGTCGGCTCCGGGCGAGGCCACCAGCAGCACGCCGAAGAAGCCGACGATGAGCGCAGCCCCGCGCGCGCGACCGACCTTTTCCTTCAGCCATAGCGCGGCGAACAGCGTGGCGAACAGCGGCGCGGCGAAATTGATGGCGATGGCGCCGCCGAGCGGCATCAGCGAAAAGGCAATGATGATGAGGCTCTGCGCCACCGCTTGCGTGGCGCTGCGGCCGGCGTGATCGCGCAGGCGATTGGTGCGGAACACCGTCAGGCCGGTGCGCGGCAGGATCAGTGCGGCGCAGGCGATGAGCGACATGACGGCGCGGAAGAACAAAACTTCGGCGAACGAATAGCTGCCCACCTGCCATTTCGACAGCGCGCTGGAGATCGCGAACATCACGGTGGCGCCCAGCATGAAGACAATGCCGCGCGGCACGCGGTCGGTGCGCGCGACGGGCAGGCGCTGATCGAGACTGTCGGACGTCACCGGCTGGGCGGCCTCTGGCGAGGGGGCGAGACGACCCGCCTAGCATGACCGCGCCGGGCCGGGCAGGGGGCGCCAGTGGTTATTTCCGTCTCCGCTTGGCCCGCAGCCGTGCATTGCGGCGCTTGAGCAATGCGCGGCGTTCGCGTGCCTTGCGCGCGCGCCGCCGGCGGCAGCGGCTGCATTTGCACTTCGAGCGCCCGATCACGTTCTTGAGATAGTCGGTGCCGTAATCGTAGACGATCTCCTCGCCTGGCTTGATGTTGCGCAGCGCCCGGATGAACACCCGGTGGCCGACATGGTAGCTGTCGGCATTCGGGTTGCAGGAGTGGTTGGCGTAGCGCGCGACATTGCTGCGCGGCGAGCCGTCGATGGTCCAGCGGCTGTTGATCTCGTAGAGATAACGGTTGCCGCTCGCCTCGCGCTTTTCGGCTTCCTTGGTGGCGAGCAGGGGACCCTTGTATTCGGCGATCCGGCTGCGCTTGCGGATCGGCCGCGTGGCGAACAGGCCGAGCCCGGTGAGCGAGCGGCCTATTCGGAACGGTTTCTTGGGCATTGCGGAGCCGGGATTGCAAATCGATTGCGGGCGTTGCGGATGCCAGAAGCGCGCGCGCGCGTCAACCGGCCGTTCGCTACTCGCGGGCTCCGACAAAAACTTGGCCCGGACGAGCCGGGCCAAGGTCGCGCCAAATAGCCGTCGATCGGTCTAGGGGTGGTTGCGGCGGCAGTGGCCGTGCGGGCCGCGGTGCCAGCCGCGGCCGCAGCCGCCGCGCACCTGGATCACCTGGTCGGTGGCCTTGGACAGGCCTTGCAGCGAGACGGCCGGTATGGCCTGGGCGCTGAAGGTCATGAAGGTGAACAAGGCCGCGACTGCGGCAAACAAGGCGAACTCTTTGCGCATGCGTTTTCTCCCTGACGTTTGATTAAAGCGGGGGACGAAACTGACCACAGCGCGCGCCGGTTAGCAACGGCCGCCGCCGGCGTTACGGCAGTTCGGACCCAAGTTTCTGGTATTGCGGCGTCATGCCGTTGTCATGGCTGGGCAAAAGATGTCAGATTGTGTGGCAGAAAATTACGCCGCCGGTTTGCGCCTATCGCGGACAAGCCGACAAGCCGACAAGACGGACTGAGCGACATTGCAGGGGGGTTGCCATGACTTATTTCGCCAAAATTCTCGCCGGCGCCGCGCTGATCCTCGGCGGGGTTTTTGCTTCCGCCGCGCTGGCGCAGAACCCGCCGGCCGCCGGCCAGAAGCCGCCGGTGCCTGACGAAGGCACGACGCAGCAGGAAAACTGTATTGCCGACGGCGGCGGCTTCAAGATGATCGGCGAAATCCCGACCTATACGATCGAGCTCACCAACAAGTGCGAGCAGCGCCTGAAGTGTCAGATCTTCGTCTACATCATCAGCGCCAAAGGGCCGGCGCAGGGCCACTCCAACCTGACGCTGCCCGGCAATACGCACGGCAAGCCGGTCAAGGAATCCTACGTGCTCAAGGTCAAGATGCTCGGCGGCATGGCGCAGTCGACCCGCGAATGCAAGGCGATGTGAGG
>JBOHII010000507.1:0-1976 GCA_050725955.1 Pseudolabrys sp.
CCTATGCCGGTGGCATCAAACCGATGGAATATGGCGGCAAAGATGGGACGGCCGCAATTGCCAGCGCGGTGCTCATGGCGCTCGCTTGACGCCTACAGCCCAACGAAATCCTTGATCGCATCGATGAACGCCTGCGGCTGCTCCAATGGCGGGCAATGGCCACAGCCAGGCAGCTCGACATAGCGCGCGCCCGCCACCTTGTCCGCGACCGCCTTATTGAGCGGCGGCGGCGTGGCCTGGTCGAATTCGCCGCAGACCACCAGCACCGGCATGTGTATGCGATTCAGCAGCGGCTCCAGGTCGGTCTCCTGCAAGATCTTGCAGGCGGCTATGAATGCGTTCGGGTCGATCTCGAGCAGCACGGCCTTGCGCTCATCGATCGCCTGCGGATGGGCGTCAAGATACGCGGGCGAGAAGACACGCTTGGCGGCGATTTCGGCAATGGAGCCGAGCCCGCCTTCGGCGACCTTGGCCGCCATCGCCGCGAATTGCTGGCGCCCCTCGGGCGGAAAGCTGGCGGCGGCATCGCTGAGCACCAGTTTGGCGACGCGTTCGGGATGCGCCAAGGCAAAGGCGAGCGCGACCGTGCCGCCGAAGCCGTTGCCAATCAGAACGGAATCGCCGGCAACGCCGAATTCCTGGAAGCCGTCCTCGACCGCGGCGACGTAGGCGTCCATCAGCGCCAACGGCGTCGGCAGCGAACCGTGGAAGCCAGGCAGGTTGATCAGCGTGACCCGGTGTTTGGCCGTCAAGGCCGGCAGCACCGGGTCGAAGGCGTGGCGGTCGGCGAGCAGCGAATGCAGCACCACGATATCGCCGCCCGCACCGGTGCGCACCGCCGTGAGTGCGCCGCGCCCGGCGGTCAGGTTCTCGAATTGCATCGGGTCCTCCGTGGCGCCAGTCTATAACGCGCAGGGCGCAATATGGATCGCGCGGCCGCAATAAATAGAGCGAGTAGCGCGGGGATTATGGATTCCGGTTACGCGGCCTATAGGACACGCTCCGGGATGACGAGGATCAATTCCCCTCCCGCCAGATGCCGAGCGCTTCCTGCGCCGGCCGATCCGAGATCGAGAACAGCACGGCTTCGCTCGACGCGCTGTGCGCATAGGGCTTCCAGGTCGGCGCCACGAACACGTCGCGCGGGCCCCATTCGATAATTTGCCCGTCCACCTTGGTGGTGCCATTGCCTTCCAGGCAGGCGAAGATGGTGCCGTCGGTCGAGCGGTAGGTCTCGCCCTTGAAGCCTTTCGGCAGCAGCGACAGATGCGCGCCCATGGTCGGCCCCGACCAGCCGCCGTTATACGGATTGGCGTAGCGCAGGCGGAAACCGTGGCGCTTGTCGGCATCGCCGGTGTTCTTCATCCGGTCGAGGATCGGCCGCACGCGTTCGTAGGCGTAATTGATGATCGGCGAGCGAATCATCGAGGTGTCGCTGCCGTCGGGCAGAACGCTGGAGCCGTAGCGCCAGAGCGAATCGTTGTCGACGCGGGCGGTGTTCTGCACGGCGGAATCGAGATGCTCGGAAAACGCCGTCTCGAAGAAGTTCACCGTCGGCACGTCGAGCACGTCGAGCCAGATCATCGACACCTTCGACTCGTTGCCGTGGTCGTGCGCCGTCCAGTTCGGCGTCAGGACGAAGTCGCCGTATTTCATGACGGTCTTTTCGCCATCGACCTGGGTATAGGCGCCGTCGCCGTCGAGAATGAGCCGGATGGCGGAAGCCGAGTGGCGATGTGCGCCGGCGATTTCGCCGGGCAGGATCAATTGCAGACCGGCGTAAAGCGAATTGGTGATCTTCGACTGCCCGCGCAGCGCCGGATTTTCCAGCACCAGCACGCGCCGTTCGGCTTCTTCGGCGGTGAGCAGACGGCCCGCCTCCTCGACCAGCGGCTTGACCTCGTCGAAGTGCCAGATCGCCGGCACACACTGAGTGATCGGCTCTTTTGTGACGAGATATTTCAGCACCTCCCACA
>JBOHII010000508.1:0-2575 GCA_050725955.1 Pseudolabrys sp.
GTCGCTCTCCGACAGGTCAATGGTCATCTCGTCATCTTGCACAATGACGCGCGCGCGCGCCCAGACCGGCTCGTCAAGTACGGTTCCATCGTCGTCGGTGGCGGATGCGCCGGTATAGATGCCGTCAGGAATCTTGCGGATCTCCTCGCGCACCGCCCGCTCGGTTCGATCCAGCATTTCCTTGACGCAAGCCAGCACGACATCCTTACCGTAAGTGTCGAGCAGCGCAATCATGCGTTTCTCGCACATGGTGGTGGAGCCGATCATGGCGTGCAGGTCGATGCGCACGCCGTCGGGGAACCGCACATTATTGAGGATTAGATTGACGAGGTCGGTGCGCTCGCGGCCGCGGTCGACGACTTTGATTGGCGGAATGATGAGCCCTTCGGCATGGATATCGTAGCCGTTGGGGAAATATCCGCCGGGGAATGAGCCGCCGGTATCCATCTGGTGGCCGCGGCACAGGGTAAAGAACAGCAACTCGCCGCGATAAAAGATCGGGCGGATATAGCCCCAATCCGGCAAATGGCAATTGTGGCCGCCGTGATAGGGATCGTTGGTCAGGAATACGTCGCCGGGATTGATATTGCCGGCGAAGTCGCGCACCAGATCCTGGACGGCGAAGGTGGTGCCGAGGAACTGCACCGGCAAGCCGGCCGGAACGGCGATCGTGGCCCCATCCGCGCCCCAGATGCCGACCGACAGGTCCTGCAACTGGCCGAGCAGGTAGTTTTGCGCCGTGCGTTTGACGATGTGGCGCATTTCCCGGCAGATCGTCTGCATGGAATGCCAGACGGTGGCGACGGTCGTTGCGTCGATGTTGGGCTTGTTCATGGCCTGTTTCCCTGGCCCTGGCGCCGGGTGAGCACGTAGTTTTTGTATTTATCCACCGAGCAGACATAGGCCTCGGGGATGACGACGGTCGTGGTCGTTTCCTCGATGATCGCCGGACCGGGGATCATGTTGCGGGCGAGAATTTTTTCGCCATCGTAGACCGGCGTATCGACGTCACGCCCGCCAAAACGGCAAGTGCGCCGGCGCTTAAGCGCGGCAGCGGGGTCATTGTCGCCGGTAGCGACCTCCGGCAGAGCGAACGGCGCCTTCGGTGTGGTCGCCTTCAAGCGCAGGGTGAGAATCTCGACCGCCTTCCACGCCATCGAGAAGGTGTACATCTCCTCGTGCTTGCGGCTGAAATAGGCGACGGCGGCGTCGATGTCGCGCTGCGTGAGTTTACCGTTGGCGACGTCGGCTTCGACTTCGTGAAACTGGCCGGCATAACGCAAATCGGCGGTGCGCTTGAGGACGACATCCTTGGCGTCGACGCCGTGATCACGGAACGAAGCCAGCGCCTCCGCCTCCATTTCCTCGTACACGCGGTTGAGCGCGGCGAGGTCGATATTGCCGGCGCGGCCGACGAATGAGCGCGCGTAGTCCTGGCCGATGTCCATGGCAAACATGCCGAAGGCGCTATAGAGCGCCGCCACCGGCGGGATCACCACCTTGCGGATGCCCAAGCTATCGGCGATGAATCCGGCATGGATCGGGCCGCCGCCGCCGCCCGCGATCATCACGCAGTCGCGCACGTCATAGCCACGTTTGGTCGAGACCTCGGTGATCTTGGTGGCCATGTTGGCGTTGACGGTGCGGAAGATCGACTCGGCTGTCTCCATCTCGGTCAGGTGCAGGCGATCGGCGAGCGGCTTCATCGCCCGCCGCGACGCCTTGGCGTCGAGCGTCATCTCGCCACCGAGAAAGTAGTCGGCCGGCACGTAGCCGAGCACCAGATTGGCGTCCGTGACCGTGGCGTCGTCGCCGCGGCCGTAGCAGGCCGGACCGGGGTCGGCGCCGGCGCTTTCCGGGCCGACGCGCAGCAGGCCGAGTGCGTCGATCTTGGCGATCGATCCGCCGCCGGCGCCGATGCTCGAGATATCGACCATCTTGATGGCAACCCGTTGATCGCTTTCCCAATGCTCTGTGGTGGTGAGGATTTCACCCTTGTTGATCATGCAGACATCAAAACTGGTGCCGCCCATGTCGACCGACAGCAGATTGTCATCGCCGAGATGGCGCCCGAGATAGACCGCGCCCGAGGGGGCCGCGGCCGGACCGGAGTGCAGCAGGAAGACCGGGCGGCGCACGCATTCAGAAATGTTCTGCACCAATCCGTTGGCCAGCATCATAAGGAATGTGCCGGTGAATCCGGATTCCTTGAGTACGCGCTCGAGCGAGCCGAGATAACGGCCGACCGCAGGGCCGACATAGGCGCCGACCGCGGTGGTGTTGAAGCGTTCGAATTCGCGCCACACCGGCAGGGTTTCGTGCGAAGTGGTGACAAAGATGTCCGGCGCGACTTCGTTGCAGATTTCGGCGGCTCGGCGTTCGCTGGCAGTATTGGCATAAGAGTGCAGGAAGCATACCGCGATCGACTCGACGCCTTGCGCCTTGAGTTCGCGGACCGCGTCGGCCGTCTCCTGCTCGTTGAGCGGGGTCATCACTTCGCCGCTATAAAGCGTGCGCTCGTCGATACCGATGCGGCGCGAGCGCGGGATCAGCGGGCGTGCCGGCGGTATGAACA
>JBOHII010000509.1:0-3941 GCA_050725955.1 Pseudolabrys sp.
CCAGATGCAGGGCGCCGGCGGCAAGGCGCTGGGCTTCGGCAAGAGCCGCGCCAAGCTGCTTACGGAAGCGCATGGCCGCGTTACCTTCGAGGACGTTGCCGGGATCGACGAAGCCAAGCTTGATCTGCAGGAAATTGTCGAGTTCCTGCGCGACCCGGCGAAATTCCAGCGTCTCGGTGGCCGCATACCGCGCGGTCTGCTCTTGGTCGGGCCGCCCGGCACCGGCAAGACGCTGCTGGCCCGCGCCATCGCCGGCGAGGCGAACGTGCCGTTCTTCACAATTTCTGGCTCCGATTTCGTCGAAATGTTCGTCGGCGTCGGCGCCAGCCGCGTGCGCGACATGTTCGAGCATGCGAAGAAGAACGCGCCGTGTATCATCTTCATCGATGAAATCGACGCGGTCGGCCGCCATCGCGGCGCCGGCCTCGGCGGCGGCAATGATGAACGCGAACAGACGCTCAACCAGTTGCTGGTCGAGATGGACGGCTTCGAGGCCAACGAAGGCATCATCCTGATCGCCGCCACCAACCGGCCCGACGTGCTCGATCCGGCGCTGCTGCGACCCGGCCGTTTCGACCGCCAAGTGGTCGTCCCCAATCAGGACGTAGTGGGGCGCGAGCAGATTCTGAAAGTGCACGTCCGCAAGGTGCCGCTCGCTCCCGACGTGAACCTGAAAACGATCGCCCGCGGCACGCCCGGTTTCTCCGGCGCCGATCTGATGAACCTCGTCAACGAGGCCGCACTCATGGCGGCGCGGCGCAACAAGCGCATGGTCACCCAGGTCGAATTCGAGGACGCCAAAGACAAAGTGATGATGGGCGCCGAGCGCAAGTCGCTGGTGATGACGGACGAAGAGAAGCTGCTCACCGCTTATCACGAGGGCGGCCATGCCATCGTCGCGCTCAACGTCAAGGCGACCGATCCGGTGCACAAGGCCACCATCATTCCGCGCGGCCGAGCACTCGGCATGGTCATGCAATTGCCGGAACGCGACAAGCTGTCGATGAGTCGCGAACAGATGACTTCGCGCCTCGCCATCATGATGGGGGGCCGCGTCGCCGAGGAAATGGTGTTCGGTCGCGAGAAAGTGACCTCGGGTGCTGCCAGCGATATCGAGCAGGCGACCAAACTGGCGCGGCTGATGGTCACGCGCTGGGGCCTGTCCGACAAGCTCGGCACGGTGGCCTATGGCGAGAACCAGGACGAAGTGTTCCTCGGCTACCAAGTGTCGCGCCAGCAGAACATTTCGGAAGCGACCGCGCAGACGATTGACGCCGAAGTGCGCAAACTGGTCGAAGCCGGCTACGCCGAGGCGACGCAGATCCTCACCGACAAGCGCGCCGATCTCGAACTGCTGGCCCGCGGACTGCTTGAGTTCGAGACGCTGTCCGGCGACGAGATCAAGGACCTGCTGCAAGGCAAGCGGCCGGTGCGCGAGTCGGTGATCGAGCCGGCCACGCCGCGATCTTCGGCGGTGCCGCCGGCTGGCAAGCCGCGTTCGGCCCCACCGCCGACCGGCGAAGTCGCCCCGCAGCCGCAGGGCTGAGATTTTTCCGGCGCATTGATGCCGCTGCAAAACCGCGTCGATCCGTTCGGCGAGCTGTTCGCCGCTTCCGCGCGCGGATTGCTCATGGGCAATCGCGGCGGGCGTATTCACACCGACGAGCAAAGGCTGACGACGCGGCGCTGGAGTTCACGGCAATGGATCTGCTGCGTGCTGGAATTCAACGGCCGCCACCGCGACGTCTGGGGCCGCTATTACACCGAATTGTTCTTCCTCGACGAGGTGACGGCGCTCGCCGCCGGCCACCGGCCGTGCTTCGAATGCCGGCGTAAGGATGCCAAACATTTTGCGATGCTATTCTCCGGCAAGAAACGTGCATCAGCGCCGGTGATGGACGATATCCTTCACGCCGAGCGTCTTACCGGCAAAGCCAAGCGCCTGCACCGCCGCGCGCTCGATACCTTGCCCGATTGCGCCATGATCGCGCTGGAGGGTAGTGCCTTCGCCGTGCGGGGCGGGCGCGTGTTTCCCTGGACGCCATCGGGCTATGGACCGGCGCAACCACACCCGTTTGCGGGCGACGTGGATGTTCTCACGCCGCCGTCGATCCTCGCGGTGCTGGCGCGCGGTTACCCGCCGCTCTGGCACCCGAGCGCGAGCTAGAGTCTCAAGGCGGTTCGATCGGTGGCAGACTCGGCGCGGCAGGGATACGTCGGGCCCAACCGAAGATCACGATAGTGGCCATGATCGCCAGCATCGCCCCCACTAAAGCGGCGCAAGCCGGCCAGCCGCCGAGCGTCCACGCAATGCCGCCCAAGACCGCGCCAAAGCTGCCGCCGGTGTAAAAGCTCGTGACATAGAGGCCAACTGCTGACGAGCGGCCCACTTTGGCGGTGATCGTCACATAGCCGGTGGAGATTGCCTGGCAGATCAGCCCGCACCCGGCAGATATAGCGAGGCCCAGAATGATCAGCGGCAACGGCGGAGCGAGGGTCAATCCGATGCCGATAATCCACAGGGCGATCACCCGTGCCGTGAAGCGCCGCCGCCCGAACCTGGTAACCGCCCAGCCGACCCAGGGCGTGAGCACGGAGCCGGTGAGATAGACGACGAAAATCGCGCCAAGCCAGCTTGCGGAGAGATTGTAGGGCGGGGCGGCAAGATGGAAGCTGATATAGGTGAACGTGCAGATGAAATTAAACAGCACGCCGAAGCCGACTGCGTAGGTCGCAACCAACTGGCGATTACGGAAATGAGCCAGCATCTGCCGGCTCGAAGCCAGCAAACCTTCGGAGCGTACGAATTTGCGCTCCGGCGGCAGCAAAAATGCCACCGCGATCGCACCGGCAAAGGCGATAAACGCGAGCGCATCGAAGCCCGCCCGCCAGCCGATCAGATCGGCGAGCAGCCCGGTAACCAGCCGTCCACTGAACCCGCCGAGACTTGAGCCGGAGGAGTAGATGCCGGCGGCGGTGGTCGCCTCCTGCGCCGGCCACTCGTCACCGATATAGGCGATGGTGACGGCGAAGATCGGCGGCAGTATCAAACCCTGGATAGCGCGCCAGAAGATGATCGCCGACAGGTTCTCTGCCATTCCCACCATCAAAGTCGGCACCACCAGGAAAAACATCGCCGCGACGATCACCCGCTTACGGCCGAGCACGTCGGCGACGGCGCCGGTGAAGGGCGCGGTAATCGCCACGGCCAAAGTGCTCACCGTGATGATGCTGGAGACCTCGGCGGCGCTTGCATGGAATTCATGCGACAGCAACGGCAGAATCGCCTGCGGCGAATAGAGATTGATGAAGGCGCAATAGCCGGTGAGCCCGACCGCCAATTGGCGCGCGGAGAGTTTCGAACGATGCGCAACGTTCATCGAGACCCGGCCTGGTCAGAAACGAGTGGTGCGGGTCAGGCTATCGGTTTTGCGTCGAACGCCAAGGGGGAGGGCGGCTTGGCAGCGGGCCGGCGGATGCATGGCTGGATTCGCCCGCAGCCGGCCGGTTGCGCCGGCGGCATAAATCCTTATGTAAAGTCTATCGGTGGGGTGACGATTGCGAGGCTGTCCCCGTATGCAGGCGCTTACCGTCCAGCCCGGCCAGCCCAATCCTATTCGCCTTAATGACGTGCCCGCGCCGCCCGTGAGCGGCGACGGGGTTTTGGTGCGCGCGCGGGCGCTCGGCATTTGCGGTACCGACCGCGAGATCGTTGCCGGGCAGTATGGTTGGGCGCCGGACGGTCTCGCCCGCCTGATCACCCGTCGCGTGCCGCTCAATCGCTGGCGTGAGGCCTTCACAGCGCAGCCCGATTATATCAAAGTCGTCGTGGAATTCGCTTCCTAAGGTCCGGCCATGGCATCCCGCATAGAGGACTATGCGATAATCGGCGACCTCGGCACGGCGGCTCTGGTCGGCCGCGACGGCTCGATCGATTGGCT
>JBOHII010000510.1:0-7558 GCA_050725955.1 Pseudolabrys sp.
GGTGTCGACCTCGGAAAGCTGGTTGACGCTCTTCATGAACTCGGCGATGCCGAACAGGCCGAGCGCCAGCGCCACGATTTCCACGCCGTCGAAAAGATTGGGAATGCCGAAGGTGAAGCGCGGCGTCCCGGTTTCGATGTCGCTGCCGACAATGCCGATCAGCAGGCCGCATAAGGTCATGGCGACGCCTTTGAGCGGCGAGCCGCGCGCCAGCGTCGAGCCGGCCAACAGACCGAGCAGCATCAGCGAACAGATTTCCGCCGGGCCGAATTTAAGCGCGACGACGACGAGGATCGGCGCCAGGAAGATCATCTCGGTGATGCCCCACGACGCGCCGACAAATGATGAGATGACGGTGATGCCGAGCGCGGCGCCGCCGCGTCCCTTCTTGGTGAGCGGGAAACCGTCGAGACAGGTGACCGCGTGCGGTGGATGGCAGGGCAGGTTGAGCAGGATCGAGCAAATGGCGCCGCCATATTGCGAGCCATAGAACACACCGGCCAGCATTAGGATGGCGCCCACCGGCTTGATGCCGAATGTAAGTGGCAACAGGATCGAGATGGTGGCGAGCGGCCCCATACCCGGCAGCACGCCGACCATATTGCCGACGAACACGCCGAGGAAGCACCACATCACGTTGTGGGGTTCGAGCGCGACGCCGAAGCCGTACCAGAGATCTTGCAGTGCGGTTTCGAACATTAGAAGCCCCACTTGAACATTGGGAACGGAATCTTCAGCACGTAGGAGAACAGCAGCACGCCGAAGAAGGTGACACCGGCCGCGAGAATCAGCGAGTTCTTCAGCGTCGCGGTGCGGTCACCGAGCGCCGGAATGAGCACGCAGGCGAAGGTCGCCGGCACCAGGCCGAAAAATTCGCCGAGAATGATGAAAGCGATCGGCCCTGCCAGGATGCAGCCCCAGGCAAACCATTCGCGGTTTTTCGGCAGGATGCTTTCATCGTCGCCCAGCGGGGTGGCCACCGCCGCCCCCAGGATCAAAACACCGACAAACGTAAGCGTAATTCCCAGCATCAAGGGGAACATGCCCGGACCCATATGGGTGAGGCTGCCCAGCGTATAGGTCATGGAATCGAGCGTGACCGCCGCACCCAGCAGGGTCATCAATCCGCCGGCGTAGAAGTCCCGCTTTTTCACAAGCGTGCGGAACAATGACGTATCCTCCAAGCGTTTTTTTGTTATCGATTATTGCGACGAGCGGGACGGCATCCCTTATCTTTAGTCTAGTGCGGGTCGTTTTTCTATATGCCCGGAGGCCGCGCTGCGGCGGCGGCGCGCCACAATCAAGTGATTGCGCGACGGCCGTTCCCGGTCGGTTCCGAGATAGGTGACGGAAGGCCGGCCCGGCATACGGCTCTGATTTTCCAACCCGCCGGGCATTTGCCGAACCTTACGGCGGAAACCCCGTCCGTGCCGCTTTATTGGGCCAGACGGCAAAAACGGCCGCGCCTGCAGCGAAAGGCCGCAGGACGCCTACGCTATTGCTTGGGGTTGCAAGCGGCGGGCTACCGCGCCCGCCGGAGCCCGCCGCCGCGGGCAGGGCCGAGCGGTTCTACGCGTCAGTGCTTCTGGAAGCCGCAATATTTTTGCAGCGCCGCGAACAACTCCTGGGTGTCGAAGCATTTTGCGAAAATCTTCAGCGCCCCGGGCCGCCCGCAAATTTCCCGCTTCAATGCCTGCTGGGTCAGTTCGCTGAGCTTGCGCGCGCTGATCACGAAGACCGGGATATTTTCGGTCGCCCGCGTGGAGCGCAGTCGGTACAGCAGAAACTGAGCATCGCCGTCCGGCATGAAATTGTCGGTGATGATGACGGTCGGCTTGTCCTTGCAGGCGATCCGGTGACCCTGAACGGCATCGGGCGCATACAGGGTGTCGATGCCGAACTTGCTGAGCCGGCTGGCGAGGAAGGTTTCGATGTCGGGGTCGTCGTCAACCACCAGCACGCGCGGGCGCAGCGGCACTGTGGCGTCGATTGCCGGAGCTTCGATGCCGGCGAATTTGGGCGCCAAGTCGGGATAGATTTCGGCCAGCGCGCCTTCGACGCTGTGCCAGAAATCCGGTCCCTTGTGCCCATAGAACATCCCGAGGCTTTCACAGCGCTCGGCCGTCTCCGGATCGTTACTGCCTGTAACCACGACCACCTCCATAGGTTTGTTGCCGGGATCGAGAAGGCGTGAGCAAACCGACAGCCCGTCCATTTCGGGCATGTTGACGTCCACAATCAGGACGTCGGGTTGGCTGCGGCGCGCCTTGATCAGTAATTGGATTCCGTTGGTGGCGGTTTCCACCTTGAAGCCCAATTTCACGCAACGGTCGGCCAGTAACCGCACGATCGCCGGATCGTCGTCGGCGATCAGCATCTTTGGCGTCCTGTCGCGCGCCTCAAGATTGTCGCTCATGGTCGCAACTCCCCTCGGCCCGGTTTGCTCAGGCGCGTTCGATTGATTCCAGCAGTGCGTCTAGGTTGGTTTCCACGAGCCCCGGAGTGCCGCGGCCGGCTCGGCGCTCGACGATGGCTTCTTCCAGCGATGCTGCCTGCGTGCTCACGCTCTGGTAGTCGAAAATGCCGGCGGCGCCGGCGAGCTTGTGCACAAACGACTGGAATTCGTCCGGCACGAAGCTGGAATCCGCGCCATTTCGCAATTTATCGCGGAAGCGCGCGAGCGATGCTGCGTCGTTGCGCAGACGCTGGCTGAAGTTATAGCCGGCCGATGCGAGCCTGATGGTGAGCATGTGGCGGCGCACGGTCTCCGCGAGCTTCACCGGATAGAACGGCTTGGCTATCACCGCTACGGCGCCGAGGCTCATCAGTCGCTCACGCTCGGGCGGCGGGCAGCGGGCGGTGATGAAGATCACTGGGATCTTGGCCATGCTTGCGTCTTCGCGCATGCGTTCGAGCATGGCGGGCCCGTCCATCACGGGCATCATGACGTCGAGAATGGTCAGGTCCGGTTGCCAGCCCGGGATCGCCGCGAGCCCCTCTTCGGCAGCGGCACAACTCATCACCACGAATTCGGAACCAAATCCGAGGGCGAGCTCAACTACGTCCCGCATCAACGGATCGTCGTCGACATGAAGTATGCGAAACGAATTCACTCAAGCACCTCACACGCGCAGCGATCACGCGTGCAGTCTTGCCACGCCAACCATTAATTTTTTTCTTGCCGCGACGTCCGCCGAATCCTTCGATCACGTACCACGGTGTGGCATGCGCGAGCGCGTCCGTACAATGGTACGGCTGCGCGGTAGCGGCGGCATTGAAATCGCGCGGTGTGGATGGCCGCGCGTTTACGCAGCCGCGAAAATTTACGGTTCCAAGGTAACGAAATCGCTGCCGATACGGCGGTGCCGGTAAAACGGTAGCGGCGTCAATGCGCCGAACCCATGCGGTGCAGCTTGAGCACGATGCAGACGGTATCGCTTGCCGGCGTCGGGATTTTGTACTGGCGGCCGAGCTCCCGCACCTTGCCGGAAAGCCAGTCGAGTTCCAGCCGGTTGCCGCGTTCGAGGTCGACGGCCATCGACGCCCGCATCGTCGCGTGCATGTTGGTCAAAACGTAGTTCATGCGCTTGTCGACGATGTCGGGCTCGAGGTTGGCGCCCTTGGCGCGGCCCACGGCGCAGGTTTCCTCCATCAGCGCGCGCATGAACGTGCGCAACTCGATATCGGCAACGATCGGCCCGACCGTCGAGCGCAACGCGGCGGTGGCGCCGGAGGTGGCGGCGAGGAGAATGAACTTGTTCCAGATTTCGCGCCCGATGTCGGGCGCGATCGCCACGTCGAGTTTGGCGGCCTTCGCCGCGGCTTCGAATGCTTGCAGCACCGCGTCCGCTTTGCCGTCGGCGCGGCCGAAACGCACGGCGGCGAATGAACTCGTTTGCCGGAGCAGGCCCGGTGCCGCGATGGTCGAAGCGATGGCGGCGGTGCCGCCGATGACGCATTCGGCCGGCAGTATCGTGTTGAGGCGATCAACGCTGTCGACGCCGTTCTGCAAGGTAATGACGCGCGTGCCGGGTCCGACCAGGGGCTTGGTCCGCTCGCCGGCCTCTTCGGTGTCCCACAGCTTGACCGCGAACAGCACGATGTCGACCGGGCCGACACTTTTGGGGTCGTCGGTGACGTTCACCTTGGGCAAATGCAGATCGCCGTGCACGCTCTCGACCTTGAGGCCATTCTTGCGCATGGCGTCGAGGTTGGCGCCGCGCGCTATGAAGAAGACGTCATGACCGGCGGCCGCCATGCGCGCGCCGTAATATCCGCCCACCGCCCCCGCCGCCATGACCGCAATACGCATCGACTGGCTCCTTTAATATGGGCGCAACGTATAGCCCGCTTGGGGCTGCCGGCCAACCGCACGGAGCGCCGTCTCACAGGCGATTGATCTTGACGATGCGGCGGATCACCTCCGGCGGCGTCTCATCGTCGGCCTTGGTCTTAAGCGCCAGCGCCTTGCGCGCGGCGGGCCGTTCCAGACACCGCGTGAGCCAGGCTTTCAGGCTCGGTACCGTGGACAAATCCATATCGATCGCGCGGCTGATGACGGCGGCGACGTTGAGGTCGGCCACCGTGAAATCGTTGCCGAGCAGATAATTCTGCCTCGCGACCGCGGCGTCGAGCACCTTGAACGGCGCGGCCAGAACCTTCAGCGCCTCGTCGCGTTTTTCGGCGTCACGCTCGGCCGCCGGCAGGCGGATGGCGTGCAGCGACCAGATATTGGCGCCGCGGTCGACCTCGTTGAGCGCCCATGCGGTCCATTGCCAGGTCTTGGCCTCGTCCTCGAGCGTGCCGGGATAAAGCTTGCCGTGCGAGTGCTTCTTGGCGAGGTAGAGGGTGATCGCCAGCGATTCGAACAGCACGAAGCCGTCGTCGTCGATGAACGGCAGGCGCCCGTTCGGATTGAGGCTGTGAAACTCCGGCGCGCGGGCGCCGGCATCGCCGATCTCGATCGGCAGGTGCTCGTAGGCAAGCCCGAGTTCTTCCGCCATCCAGAGCGCGCGGAAGGCGCGGGTACGGGCGATGCCGTAAATGCGCAAGGACACGCTGGTCTCCCCAGGTTTGCGGCCCAGCTTACCCGATCGCCGCGACCTCGGGACGACTCGGCAAAAAATTGCCCGGCGCGCGGACCGCGCAGGTCATGAATCGGCGAGCCGCCCCGCCGCTTCCTGCAGGATGCGAATGGCATCCGCGCGACCCTCCGCCGTCAGCTTCTTTTGATCGATGATGAGGAGCAGCCCATCCTGCTCTTGCCTGATGACGCGGCCCTGGACGCCGCTGCCGTCGTGCAATCCAACGACCCGGTGGGTACGAACGGGGGTGGAAAATCCCTTGACCGTTATGGTGCCGGTTTCCTCGGCGAGAACCACGTCTTTGACCAAAGAACATGTTTCGTGCGCCAGCAGGATGCCTCCCAGATCGGCATGCGATTGCAGCCTGGCCGCGAGATTCACTTCGTTGCCGATGATTGTGTAGTCGACGCGATCGTCGCTGCCGAAGTTTCCCACCGTGCAAAAGCCGGTATTGATGCCGATGCGAAGCTGGAACACGTGTTCCTGGCCGCGCTCGCGCCATTCGGCCTGCAGATCGCGCATTCGCTGCTGCATGGCGATGGCCATCTTCACGCAGGCGATAGCGTCTTCACGCGCGCCTTTGGTTTCCGGGTCGCCGAAAAACAGCATGATGGCGTCGCCGATGAACTTGTCGATGGTCGCACCGTGTTCGAGCGCGATGGCCGACATCTCGCGCAGATATTGATTGAGCAGATTGGTCAACTCTTCCGATTCCAGCAAATCCGTCGTCTCGGTGAAGCCGGCGATGTCGGAGAAGAATATGGTCAGCTTCTTGCGTTGCGACGCCACCTCGACGTTTTTCTCGCCGCTGAAGATCGATTTGTAGAGCTGCGGCGAAAGGTATTTCGAAAGCTTGACCGACAGCGATTCCAGCATGCGGTTCTTCTCCGAAACGAGCTTGTTCGCCCGTTCGGCGCGTTGCTTGGCCTCGACCAGGCTTTCCTCCGTCCGCTTCAGCCCGGTGATGTCGGTAATCACGGAGACCGCGCCGCCGGTGGCGATTTTCCGGCGAACGACCTGATAAACGTCGCCGTTGGGCGTGTGGTCCTCGAATGTGACGCCGGTCGGGTTGCGCAGGCTTTCGACACGGGGGGCGACCAGCTCGCCGACATCGCCTTCGCCGTAGTAGCCGTGCTCTGCCAGATAGCGCAGGAAGTCGGTATATGGCCGGCCCGGCGTGAACAATTCCTTCGGTACCGGATACATGTCCGTGAACCGGCTATTGCAAAATACAATATTCAATTCGTCGTCGGTGTAGACAAGTGCGCCCGCCATATTGTCGAGCGCGACGTGGAGCTCGGCTTCGCGGCGCGCCAGGTTTTCCTCGGCGTGCTTGAGCCTGGTGATGTTCGTAATGGCGGTGACCGTCCCGCCGGACGCGACTCGCCGACGGTTGACTTCATAGACGCGGCCGTCCGGGGTGCGATCCTCGAAGGGAATACCGGTCGGGTTGCGCAGGCTTTCGACGCGGCGGGCGACCAGCGCCTCGGGATCGCCTTCGCCGTAATAGCCGTGCTCTGCCACGTGGCGCAGGAAATCAACGTAGGAGCGCCCGGGTGTGAACAGGTCCTTGGGGACCGGATACATTTCCATGAAACGGCTGTTGCAGAATACGATGTTCAAGGCGTCGTCGGTGTAGAGCAGCGTGCCGGGCATGTTTTCCAGCGCGACGTGAAGTTGCGCCTGTTTGCGCGCGACGTCGCGCTCGGCGATTTTGCGTTCGGTGATGTCGGCATAAGACATCACCAGCCCGCCGTTCGTAATCGGGCTGTAGCGGATATTCAGGATGCGGCCGTCGGCCAGTTCATAGTCGAGCTCGTGCGGCTTGCGCTCACGCACGCGCTCGATCCGCGATAGCGCCTGCGCCTCGGCGTCGCCCGGCCCGTAATCGCCGCGCTCGGCGTTGTATCGATAGAATTCGATGATGTCGGTGCCCGGCTTGAGCAGTCGGGGCGGATAACCGCGCAACGTGGCGAAGGGTTTGTTGCTGGCGACCAGCTTTAAATTCGGATCGAAAATCGCAAATCCGACATCGAGCGCTTCAAGACCCGCGTCGATCAAGGCTTCAGGCTTGATTGCGCCCTTCAACGGCGTCGCCGCCGCGCCCGCGTTTCGTCTGGCCATGGATCGCCCCAATCCGCACTGGCGTATATTTCAGACGCGCCATCCTATCCTAAATCGATCCGCTCCGGCACGGTCGAATCGCTGGTGCCGGCAGCCTATGAAAACGCGCGGCGCAGTCGAATCCTTAGGGCAAAAAATTGCCCGGCGCGCGGGCCACGGCTAGGCTTAAACGAACCCGCGTCGAAGCAAACAGAGCACCAACAATGGCCCGCGCACTGATCATCGGCGGCTCCCTCGGCGGGTTGTTCGCCGGCCTGCTGCTGCGCCAGGCCGGCTGGGATGTGACGGTATTCGAGAAGAGCACCGGCGATCTCGCCAGCCGCGGCGTCGGCATCGGCACCCATGTCGAG